>JAQWCZ010000319.1 GCA_028705705.1 Paludibacter sp. | reverse complement strand
TATCCTGCTGCCAAAGGGTTGTATGGCTGTCCCACCAACATCAACAACGTGGAAACCTGGTGCAACATCCCGGTAATCATCGAGAAAGGAAGTGACCGGTTTAGGCAAACAGGTACGGAAAAGAGCCCGGGCACCAAGGTGTTTTCGCTCGTGGGTAAAATTAAAAACACAGGTCTGGTGGAATTGCCCTTAGGTTCTACCCTCGAACAATTTATTTTCGAAATTGGAGAAGGAACGGGTACGAATAAAAGGGTGAAAGCGGTACAAACCGGCGGACCGTCGGGTGGCTGTATTCCACTGGAGCATTTTAAAACGCCGGTCGATTATGAATCGTTGGCTGCACTGGGTGCCATTATGGGCTCGGGCGGTATGGTGGTCATGGACCAGGATAACTGCATGGTGGATGTCGCCCGTTATTTTCTGGAATTTAATGCCGCGGAATCCTGCGGGAAATGTACACCTTGCCGGGAAGGTCTCTCTCAGGCGCTGGCTATTCTTACCCGAATTACGCGCGGTCAGGGTACCATGGCCGACCTCTCTGTGTTGGAGATGCTCAGTCAGACCATCCGGGATACGGCGATTTGTGGACTTGGACAAACATCGCCCAATCCCATTCTGACGACCTTGCGGTATTTCCGGCATGAATATGAAGAACACATACAGGAGAAACGCTGTTATGCCGGCGTTTGCGAAAATATGTTCATGGCTTTGTGCGAGAATTCCTGTCCGCTACACATGAACATCCCGGGTTATATCGAATTAATCAAAGAAGACCGCATTGAAGATGCCTTTGAACTGACCTTGCGGGATAATCCGTTGCCGGGAACGATTGGACGTATTTGTCACTTCCACTGCCAGATGCGCTGTCGCCGGGAAATGCTCGACGAGCCTGTATCACAGGGTGAAGTACACCGCTATCTGGCCGATACCATGTATCAATTGGGAAAAGAACTTGAGATTTATCAGAAGTTAATCAAAGAAAAGTTGCCTGATACGGGGAAACGAATTGCCATCGTGGGTGCAGGGCCAGCCGGACTGACGGCTGCATTTTACTTAGTGCGGCTGGGTCACGCGGTCACTGTTTACGATGCTTTCCCCGAAGCAGGTGGGGTGCTTCGTTATGGTATTCCTCAGTACCGGCTACCACATGCAGTGCTGCAAAAGGAAGTGCAACTGATTAAAAAGCTGGGTGTGAAGTTTGTTTTCAATACCCAACTCGGAAAGGATATTGCCTTAAATACATTAGAAAATCAATATGATGCAGTTTATCTGGCAATCGGCGCCTGGAAAGAAACGGGTTTAAATATCCCCGGGGATGATGCGAAAGGGGTATTCGCGGGAACAGAGGTGCTGAAGATGCTCGCGGTCGATAAGCAACCGGCGTTGGGACAGCAAGTAGTAATCATCGGTGCCGGTAATGTGGCCATCGATGCTGCCCGCAGTTTGTGGCGGCTCGGTAAGGAGGTCACCATTGTGTATCGCCGTGAGAAATGTGATATGCCGGCCAATCAGGCTGAAATCAAAGAGTCGGAAGCAGAACAGATTAACTTCCATTTTATGTCGGCGCCATCAGCGGTGTTGAAGGATGAAAAGAACCAGGTGCGCGGATTGAAAATAGAGTTGATGACTTGCGGCGGATTGGATACTTCGGGTAGAAGAAAACCGGTTCCTACTGGAAAGTTCGATGATATCCCCTGTGATTCGGTGATATTCGCAATTGGAGAGCAGGTTGATGATGACCAACTGAAGGAAAATGGAATCAATACACTGTCGGGTGGACGGATTGTCATCAATCATTTTACACAGCAAACATCTCGTAAGAAGGTGTATGCCGGAGGTGATGCGGTAACGGGACCTTCGACGGCTGCCGAGGCCATGGGGATGGCGCGCAAAGCTGCCGAAGCCATCGATGCGGAACTGATGCAGGAAAAACGTTTCCATCTGTTATTCAGGAAGTTTACCTACCGTAATGTGGTGCCTGCCAATCCGAAAAAAGCAGCTAAGAATGTGTCTTATAAACTGGCAGTACGTGATAGAATTGGCAATTTCCACGAAGTGGACTGCGGCTATACCGGCGAACAAGCCCGGAATGAAGTGGGGCGGTGTTTGCGGTGTGATGTAAGGTTGTGATAAACGACAACATGAGACCTGTCAGGTTTTTAAAACCTGACAGGTCTGAATAATACGATAATGTCAACAATTTAAAATAATTACCCTGGTATGAAGATCACCATTGACAACCAACAATACCTTGTTCCTGATGGCAGTACCATCCTGGAAGCCTGCCGCTTCGCGGGGATTAGCATTCCGTCGCTGTGTTATCTGAAAGACGTGTCGAGTAATGCTTCCTGCGGCGTGTGTGTGGTCGAGGTGAAAGGAGCGAAATCTCTGCTACGATCGTGTATTACAAAAGTGACCGAGGGTGTGGAAATCACGACCAATAACCAGCGCATCATGCAAGCCAGAAAGATGAACGTGGAATTGTTGCTGGCCAATCATCCGCTCGATTGTCAAACCTGTGAGCGGAATCTGCATTGCGAATTGCAGCAGATTTGTTATGATTTCGGAATCACAGAAAGGAGATTCCCGCGAACAAGGAAGAAAGCAATCCCGAAGGACTTCAGTTCGTTATCGCTCGTGCGTGACCCGGAGAAATGTATTTTATGTGGTCGCTGTGTGGCAGCTTGTAGTGAAATACAAACTGTGAAAGCCATTGATTTCGCAGGTAGGGGACAGAAGACCCGAATTTCCACCTTCATGGATTTAGGTCTCGGATTGGTTGCCTGTACCAATTGCGGTCAATGTGCGCTGGTTTGCCCGACCGGCGCCATTACTGAAAAAGATGCGATAAACGATGTGTGGAAAGTCATTCATGACCCAAAGAAAGTGGTGTTGGTACAAACTGCCCCAGCCAT
>JAQWCZ010000318.1 GCA_028705705.1 Paludibacter sp. | reverse complement strand
AGTTGCATATCAGATATTTTATTTTTTTACATATTTCCGGATAGTTTTCAATACAATCGGTTCCATAATTGCGTAACCTTTCATGTTGGGATGTACCCCATCAGCAGCAATTTCAGCCGGCAATCCTCCACGTTCATCTACCAGTGCCGAATAATAATCGACAAAAGGAATCTTATTGGCATCAGCATATACTTTAATCATTTCATTCAGCAATTTGATATCGGCAGCCGGGGTCAGTTCTTTATTCCACCTGAATTCATAAGCAGGTAATATGGTACACAATACCGGTTTGATTTTGTGAAACTGAGCCAGCTCACACATCGATTTGATGTTTTGCATGATATGTTTATGACTGATAATGCCGTTGTTACGGGCAATATCGTTGGTCCCGGCCATGATAACAACCATCTTGGGTTTCAGATCGATAACATCAGCCTGAAAACGGGTAAGCATGTGACTGGTTGTTTGTCCGCCGATTCCGCGACCGGTAAATCCATTTTCAATAAAAAATTCGGGATGTTGTTTATACCATCCATCAGTAATTGAATTACCCAGAAAAACCACCTTGGCAGGTTTCTGCATCGAATCATTCATGGCTTCATATCGATAAAAGCGCGCCCAATCGGTTGACCGCATTTTTGCTTTTTCTTTTTCAGCAAAATGTTTTTCAAATTGTTTGTATTGTTCCGAATCGAGTGTGATGGAAAGTGATTCTGAGTTTTGACCACTCAGGTAATTGATTATCAGTATACAAAAGATTGTATTGAAAATTTTTCTCATGTGTTTTAAGTATTTAATTTTATAGTTTGTTTCCTTATGACAAAAGTAAATAAAATGTTTTTAATACTCAAAAACCGTCATAATCGGGTAATGATCTGAAATATAAGGAACTCCATAATCCTTTATGATCGTCTGATAGTGGATTGGCGTGGCAAAACGATAGAAGCAGGATAAATTATGTTTTACGGCGTAAAACTCTTTCCTAAATTTTTTATTCTCAGGTGTTTTGTAAATAAAAGAATTGTCTTATCTTTGCAGTCCGTTTATTATCCCAGTGTAATAGTTCGTGATTATCTGTGTGAATATCCTGAATCTGTGCCGATTAGCCTCATTCAGATTCAGCGGGAAAACCAGTGTAAAAACGACAGTTATTAATTAAAAAACATTTTTATAAAGTGGATACGTTAAGTTATAAAACCATTTCTGCCAATAAAGCAACAGCGCAGAAAGAATGGGTAGTAGTGGATGCTACCGAAATGGTGTTGGGACGTATGGGCTCGAAAGTTGCCAAACTTTTGCGTGGTAAATACAAACCCAGTTTCACCCCTCACGTTGATTGCGGAGATAATGTAATTATTATCAATGCTGAAAAAGTTGTGTTAACAGGTAATAAATGGACCGACCGAATTTATCTCCGTCACACCGGTCATCCCGGCGGACAACGTGAAATGACTCCGGCCAAGATGATGGCAAAAGATCCTGAAAGACTGATTAAGAAAGTTGTGAAAGGTATGTTGCCGAAAAACAGACTCGGAGCTCAGATTTTGAGCAACCTGTATGTATATGCCGGTCCGGAACATGACAAACAAGCTCAACAACCCAAAACAATCGATTTAAACGCACTTAAATAATCAGTATGGAAGTAGTAAATGCCTTAGGAAGAAGAAAAGCTGCAATTGCACGTGTTTTCGTAAGCGAAGGAAATGGTCAGATTACCATCAACAAACGTGATTTGAACGCCTATTTTCCATCACCGATATTGCAGTATGTAGTGAAACAGCCTCTGAATAAATTAGGAGTTGCTGAAAAATATGATATCAAAGTAAACCTCGACGGCGGTGGTTTTAAAGGTCAGGCAGAAGCATTGCGTTTAGCAATTGCCCGTGCTTTGGTTAAAATCAATCCGGAAGATAAACCAGCTTTGAAATCAGAAGGCTTCATGACCCGTGACCCACGCGAAGTGGAACGTAAGAAATCAGGTCAGCCAAAAGCCCGTAAGAGATTCCAGTTCTCAAAACGATAATATTATTTGCGATTTATCTATTTACGATTTACTATTTGTCGAAACGCTGAGATTTCTGCATAGCTCCAAATAGTAAATAGTAAATGAAAAAATAGTGAATGAATTTGGTTTAGTATCTAAATTCCCGGGACTCATAGACACTGGATGGCTACCCGGAAATTGATTTTCACAGAAAGTAAACAAATTAAAACAAAACAAATGTCAAGAACAAATTTTGATCAGTTATTAGAAGCAGGTTGCCACTTCGGTCACTTGAAACGCAAATGGAACCCCGCTATGGCTCCTTATATCTTTATGGAGCGTAACGACATCCACATCATCGATTTGCATAAAACGGTGGTAAAAATCGATGAGGCAGCTGCTGCACTCAAATCAATCGCTAAATCGGGTCGCAAGGTTTTATTCGTTGCTACCAAAAAACAGGCTAAAGACGTGGTTGCCGAAAGGGCAAAAGCGGTTGGTATGCCTTATATCACAGAACGTTGGGCCGGTGGTATGTTGACCAACTTCCCAACTATCCGTAAAGCGGTTAAAAAAATGACTACCATCGATAAAATGACTACTGATGGTACTTTCGATAATATTTCAAAACGCGAAAAACTCCAGATTTCCCGCCAGCGTGAGAAACTGGAAAAGAACCTTGGTTCTATCGCCGACCTGACCCGTCTTCCTTCGGCTATCTTCGTGGTAGATGTGATGAAAGAACAAATCGCGGTGAAAGAAGCACAACGCCTGGGTATTCCTGTGTTTGGTATTGTGGATACGAACTCAAATCCTAACGGAATTGATTTTATTATTCCTGCTAACGACGATGCTACCAAATCGGTAGATGTTATCATGACTGCTTTGGTTGAAGCGATTCAGGAAGGCCTGGAAGAACGTAAGGTTGAAAAAGTAGAT
>JAQWCZ010000317.1 GCA_028705705.1 Paludibacter sp. | reverse complement strand
TCCAGCACTTCAAAAATTTCCTCCTTTGAAGCAGTCTGATTAATCTGAATTTCACCGATATCCGACAACAGGGTAAAGTTGATTTCCTTCGATTCATTTTTCTTGTCGTGTGTCATCAACTCATACAGGGCTTCATAATCCTGGCAATCGAAATCAAACATACCATAATATGCTTTGGTCATGTATTTCAATTTCAACAACTCTTCCTTCGGGAAACCAAGTTTTACATGCGACAGATACAATTCGCACAAAAGTCCCCACATCACAGCATATCCGTGCAACACAGGACGTTTCACTCGATAGGAAAAAGTTTCGAAAGCATGCGCAAAAGTATGCCCGAGATTCAACGCTTTGCGTATATTTTGCTCTTTCGGATCTATTTCAACAACCTTTTCCTTGATGCGGATACTACGATCAACCAAGACTGACAAAAGCTCAAAATTAACCTCATCCAGGTTGAATTTCAACACTTCCTGCCATTCCTCACGGGTATCAATCAGGGCATGTTTTACCATTTCAGCAAAACCCGACCGGAGATTCTGATCATCCAGCGTTTTGAAAAACTCAATATATATCAGCACCAAACGGGCAGGATTGAATACTCCTATTTCATTTTTCAGACCCATGAAGTTGATCCCGGTCTTCCCACCGGTAGCCGCATCAACTGCTCCTAATAATGTAGTTGAGATATTGATATATTCAATTCCACGCTTAAATGTAGAAGCCACAAATCCCCCTATATCGGTAATCATGCCACCACCCAGGTTAATCATCAGCGATTTGCGCGTAGCCCCATTCTCACTTAGATATTTCCAGATAAGAACAGCAGAATCAATATTCTTATTGTCATCTCCTGCAGGAATATTAATCAGGTGCGCCCCCTTTAAACATGCAAGATCTTTGATAAACGGAAAGCAATAGTGCAACGAATTATCATCAGTTAATATAAAAATATCTCCCGGATCATGCTTGCCCACTGCTTCATTTAGGGCATTCCGGACATCTGTACATATAATGGTGTTTTGCTGACTCATGCATTTTCAATTGAGCAACAAAGATACAGATTTTTCTGTTAAATATGATAGATTGGTTTCGCTGAAAAACATAGTCAGCATGTTAGACATTCAATTGTTTATTTAAAAACATCACACAAAATATTAAAATATTCAAAATAATTTCATATATGAAAATATGTTCATACATTTGCACAAGTTCTTAATAATAGCAATATGATAGATTTGACTCAAATGGAACAAGCAGCCTATACATTAAAAGCCATCTCAAACGGGACTCGTTTGTGTGTAATCTCTCTTTTAGCAGATAACGAGGAATTGAATGTTTCGGAGATTGGTGAAAAACTGCAATGCGAACAATCGTTGTTATCGCATCACCTTACCGATATGCGGGCCAAAGGTATCTTGAATTGTCGCAGAGAGGGAAAGAATTGTTTTTATTCGCTGAAGAATAAACAAATCACGAAGATTCTGGATTGTATCAGATCATGTGAATGTGTGTAATATTTAGACTGTAAAACAGATGAAAGAATTGAT
The DNA here is from genome assembly GCA_028705705.1 of Paludibacter sp. Lineage (GTDB taxonomy): Bacteria > Bacteroidota > Bacteroidia > Bacteroidales > Paludibacteraceae > Paludibacter. The sequence continues at coordinate 1,374 of JAQWCZ010000317.1, read as the reverse complement.
CAGAAAACATATTTTAAAAATCGCAGGAATCATCACCGGCATGACCGGAGGTTATCTGTATTATTACTTTATCGGATGTCAGAGTGGTAGCTGTCCGATTACATCCAATCCATACATCAGCATATTGTATGGAGGAGTGCTGGGATACTTATTCTTTGATTTATTTAAGAAAAAGAAAACGGGTATAAAAAATTCAGAAAAACAGGAAGATGTATAGCACATTTTATGTATCGAAATCGCAATGCATGAGTTGCAACAATGAAGTTTTAAAACAACTTGGAACGCTACAAGGGGTATTCGGAGCCGAAATGGACCGGATAGACGGAAAAATCGAAGTGAATCATACTGACGAAATAACCAGAGAGGAAATCCGCAAAAAGCTGGACGAACTCGGATGGAGAGAAATCCCGGTGAATGATGCTGACATAGATGAACCAACAGAACCCTCCATATGGGGATGTGCACTTTAGCAGATTAAAAGTAGAAAAACAATTTAATAATAATTTATATGAAGAAAATCCTTGGTGCATCACTGATGCTCATTATGATTGCCTTTACCGCATGTGGCAATAAAACCGGAAATAGCGGCGAAGAAACGAAAAAAACAACAGAAAATATTCAAACAAAAGAAACAAAAAAAATGGGAACTATTCATTTAACCAAGGCTGAGTTTCTACAGAAAGTAGCAAACTATGAAGCCAACCCTTCTGAATGGAAATATTTAGGAGATAAACCTTGTATCATCGACTTCTATGCAGATTGGTGTGGACCTTGCAAGGCCATAGCACCTATCCTCGAAGAACTGGCAAAAGAATACGATGGTCAGATTTACATTTACAAAGTCGACACTGAAAAAGAACAAGAATTAGCTGCTGCATTTGGTATTCGTAGTATCCCATCGCTTTTATTCTGTCCGATGAATGAACAACCTCAAATGGCACAGGGAGCACTTCCGAAAGAAACCTTCAAAAAGGCTATTGATGAAGTATTACTGAAGAAAACCAACTAAGACCTACATTTTTATTGATATTACTTTAATTGTAATGCCCTGTAGCAAATTGTTACAGGGCATTAATTATTTTCACCAAATCATTGAATGAATCGCTAACTTTTATTGTTAGTCTTGCAATAATGGTGTTTTTATGTTTGTACTAGCTGACTGAGACACCTGATAATCAATCATATTCCGCAATTTGATTTTTCAACTTACTTCTCACCTGAAACTTGAGTGACATGAGTGCACAAAAAAATCCCGACCACATATTTGAGTGACCGGGATTTCCCAAAAAACGGCGGCTATCTACTCTCCCACTTATTCGCAGTACCATCGACGTGACCGGGCTTAACTTCTCTGTTCGGAATGGGAAGAGGTGG
>JAQWCZ010000316.1 GCA_028705705.1 Paludibacter sp. | reverse complement strand
ATCATCAGAATATTCCCATTCTAATTAAGAATACTTTCAATCCGGATGCGCCGGGAACGTTTATATCCCGTGAAAAAGACACGAGTAATCAGCCGGTAAAAGGGATTTCATCCATCAATGATACAGCGCTGGTGACCATGCAGGGTCTTGGGATGGTTGGTGTTATCGGGGTGAGTAAACGCTTATTCGGTGCACTGGCGAATGTGGGTATTTCAGCCTTTTTTATTTCTCAGGCATCTTCTGAAAATACCATTTCAATCGGGATTACCAATACTGAAGCGGATACAGCCGTAAAAGCAATTTCCGAAGAATTTGCACACGAGTTAACAATCGGGGAGATAAATTCAGTAAAGGCGGAAAAAGATTTGGCTACTATTGCTGTAGTTGGTGATAATATGAAACGTATTCCGGGTATTTCCGGTAAACTGTTTGGTGCCCTCGGTCGCAGCGGCGTGAATGTAATTGCCATTGCGCAGGGTGCATCAGAAACGAACATATCATTTGTAATTGACTCAAAATCTATCCGTAAAGCGCTGAATGTTATCCATGAAGCATTTTTCCTTTCCGAATATCAGGAGTTGAATATTTTCTTAGTAGGTACCGGAACGGTAGGTGGTGGTTTGCTGGATCAGATCATGTTGCAACAACCCAAACTGAAAAATCAGAATAACCTGAAAATCAAGGTTGTCGGTATTGCTGATGAGTTTAAGGTGTTGTTTAACCGGGATGGTATCGCGTTAAGCAATTATCGTGAAGCAATTGTTACAGATGGTATCCCTACTGCTCCGGAAGTGATCTTGAAAGGTATTTTGGATATGAATATCTATAATTCAGTGTTTGTTGACTGTACCGCAAGCCATCAGATAGCAGCCTTGTATAAAGATTTGTTATTACACAATGTTTCGGTGGTGGCAGCTAATAAAATTGCGGCCTCGGGAAATTATGTCAATTATGCTGAATTGAAAGATATTGCCCGTAAGAAAGGGATTAAGTTCTTATTTGAAACGAATGTGGGAGCAGGTTTACCCATCATCAATACGATGAATAACCTGGTAAATTCCGGTGATACGATATTGAAACTGGAAGCGGTACTCTCCGGTACCCTGAATTTTATTTTCAATACCATCAGTGCTGAAATTCCGTTGAGTAAAGCCATTCAGATGGCCAAGGAAGCGCGGTATGCTGAACCGGATCCAAGAATTGATCTGAGTGGAACAGACGTGATCCGAAAACTGGTTATTCTGTCGAGAGAAGCGGGTTATCAAGTTGAACAAAGAGATGTAAAGAAGAACCTGTTCATTCCGCAACGTTATTTCGATGGTACACTGGAAGATTTCTGGAATACCATTCATGAAATGGATGCTGAGTTTGAGCATGTTCGTCAGCGTTTACAAGCAGAAAACAAACGATATCGTTTTGTTGCTACCATGGAAAATGGGGATTGTTCCGTAGGTTTACAGGAAGTGGATATACGTCATCCGTTCTACGAACTTGAAGGAAGCAATAACATCATCATGATAAAAACAGAACGTTATTATGATTATCCAATGATTATCAAAGGTTATGGAGCCGGTGCCAGTGTGACAGCAGCCGGTGTGTTTGCCGATATCATGAGTATTGCGAATATAAGATAAACGTAGGGGCGCAACCTTTGCGCCCGAATTGCGAATAGCGGAAAACGTAGTCATTAATAAATAAAAAATGAAACACTTACTTAAGAATATCTTCTTTGCATCGGTTGTTGCTCTTTTGTTCGTTGCGTGTAAAGACGACAATGTAACTTATGCTGAAGAGCTAAAGGCTGAACAGGAATTGATTGCTGACTTTATTTCGCGCCAGCAGATTCAGGTTGTGAATGTCATGCCAACTACATTTCCCTGGCCGGATAAGGTTTTTTATAAAAGTAAAACCGGATTGTATTTCCGTTTGACAAAACAAGGAGACATCGTAAACAAGAATGATAGTTTGATAACCGGTGATATAGTGGTTCCCCGGTTTGATGAATATACATTGAATGTGAAAGCAGATACCATCTCAACAAGAAGTAGTGTTGATTATCCATATCCACCTGAATTTAAATACCTGGACTTAAATCAGGCTTGTGCTGCATGGCATGAGGCTGTTGGTTATATGAAATACAACAATGCTGAAGCTCAACTGATTGTTCCTTCTAAAATAGGATTATCAAAATTCAGCCGACCGGCAACTCCGGCAGCTTATGATATGGATATTAAAATAAGCAAATACTAATTTTAGTGGATAGTGGATAGCGAAACTCCTTATACTTTTAAATTCTTAAACTAACCACTAACACGATCAACTATTTAATATAATCTTTATTTAAATATTAAAACATGACTTTAATAAAATCAATTTCGGGCATACGGGGTACCATTGGAGGCACTGTCGGAGAAGGATTGAGTCCCCTTGATATTGTTCGTTTTACGGCTGCTTATGCACGCCACATGCGTGAAAACAAAACCATCGATTCCAATAAAATTGTAGTGGGACGGGATGCCCGCATTTCCGGGGAGAGGGCTGGACAGGTAGTTATCGGCACCCTGCTGGGGATGGGTTTTGATGTGGTGAACATTGGTTTGGCAACTAAACCAACGACAGAATTCGCAGTTACGATGGAAAAAGCTGCCGGTGGAATTATCCTGACGGCAAGTCATAATCCCAAACAGTGGAACGCTTTGAAGTTGTTGAATGAAAAAGGCGAATTTTTAAATGCAGCTCAGGGTGAGGATGTGTTAAAGAAAGCGGCTGATGATGATTTCGTTTTTGCAGAAGTCGATCAATTGGGAAAACTGACAGAAAATAAGACCTATACACAAAAGCATGTTGAAAGTGTATTGGCACTTGATTTGGTCGATGTTGATGCTATCCGGAAGGCAGGATTTTCGGTGGCAATTGATTGTGTAAATTCAGTCGGAGG
>JAQWCZ010000039.1 GCA_028705705.1 Paludibacter sp. | reverse complement strand
AGTGGGAGAGTAGATAGCCGCCGTTTTTTGGGAAATCCCGGTCACTCAAATATGTGGTCGGGATTTCTTCATACACTCAAGTTTGGTTCTGACAATCAAGTTGACAAATCAAGTCCGAGAATTTGGGTGGTGAAAAAAGATTAACAACCTGCTCTTGCTGTTTGCTGAGTAGTTAATGCATTAGGTTGTTGCAATGGAAATTGAAAAAATACTATCTTTGCAAAAACAAAGGTTATTATATGACACGTCAGGAAATCGACTCTTTGCGCCGAGAACTTCATCAGCATAATTATAATTATTATGTGCTGAATAAACCCACTATTACAGATTTTGAATTTGATGCCAAAATGAGGCAACTTCAAGACCTGGAAAGTCAATTTCCGGAATATTATGATCCTTTATCTCCTACACAACGTGTTGGTAGTGATATCACAACTACATTCAATCAGATTGTTCATCAATATCCAATGCTTTCTCTCGCAAATACATATTCTGAAATTGAAGTAACAGATTTTTATCAACGAATTCAAAAATCACTTAACGAAGACTTTGAATTGGTGTGCGAATTGAAATATGACGGAACATCAATTTCTTTAATTTATGAAAATGGATTATTGGTAAGAGCTGTTACCCGTGGTGATGGTGTAAAAGGTGATGATGTGACTACTAATGTTAAGACCATTCGCAGTATTCCGCTTCAGTTACAGGGCAATTTTCCATCTAAATTTGAAATCAGAGGTGAAATCCTGATGCCATGGGCTGTATTTGATGAAATAAACAGAGAAAGGGAAGCACAGGAAGAGCTTTTGTTTGCTAATCCGAGGAATGCCGGATCAGGTACGCTTAAACTGCAAAATTCTGCAGTTGTGGCTTCCAGAAAGCTGGATTCGTTTTTATATAGTATGTTGGGTGAAAATTTACCTTTTGCCAGTCATTTTGATAGTTTACAGGCTGCCCAATCGTGGGGTTTTAAAATTTCTGACGCAATTCGTGTTTGTAAATCGCTTGATGATGTGTTTGAATTTATACGCAAATGGGATGTTGAAAGAAGAAACTTGCCGGTAGCTACTGATGGTATTGTGATCAAGGTGAATAACTTTGCACAACAAAAAATGCTGGGTTTTACAGCTAAATCTCCACGTTGGGCGATAGCTTATAAATATCAGGCTGAAAAAGCGCTTACCAGACTCAATTCAGTTTCTTACCAGGTAGGTCGCACAGGAGCCGTAACACCTGTTGCTAATCTCGATCCGGTTTTGCTGTCTGGGACTACTGTAAAAAGGGCTTCTTTACACAATGCTGATATCATTACATCCCTTGATTTGCACATCGGTGATATGGTTTATGTAGAAAAAGGGGGTGAGATTATTCCCAAAATAACGGAAGTGGCAGTTGATCAGCGCTTTATGATTGGAGATAAAGTTCAGTTTATTAAAAAATGTCCGGAATGTGGTTCGGAATTGATTCGTTATGAAGGAGAAGCTGCTCATTATTGTCCGAACGAAAATAATTGTCCCCCTCAAATAAAAGGAAGAATCGAACATTTTGTCAGCAGAAAGGCGATGAATATTGAAGGACTTGGTAGCGAGACAATCAATTTACTGTATGAAAATAGGTTGTTGAAAAATATAGCTGATATTTATACCCTGAAAGTTCCGGATTTATCAAGATTAGAAAGATTAGGACCTAAATCTGCTCAGAATATTAAAATGTCCTGTGAAAAATCGAAAGGAGTTCCTTTTGAAAGAGTTATCTTTGCACTCGGTATTCGATTTGTCGGAGAAACAGTTGCAAAAAAACTCGCGCATGCTTTCAGGGATATAGAAAGTTTGGAAAATGCTGAAAATGAAGCCTTAATTCAGGTAGATGAAATTGGCGAAAGGATTGCACAAAGTGTGATTCACTATTTTGCAGATGAAAAAAACAAAGAGATAATCAGTAAGTTAAAATCATACGGACTCCAAATGTCTCTCTCTGAAGATCAGCTTCAACAGAAATCAGATCTTTTAGCAGACAAAGTGATTGTTATCAGTGGAACTTTTCGCTATTATTCCAGAGATGAATATAAAAAAATGATAGAACAACACGGTGGTAAAAATGCCGGTAGCGTGTCTTCAAAAACGTCTTTTATCCTTGCTGGGGAAAATATGGGACCTGAGAAGTTGAAAAAAGCATATAATCTCGGAATCCGGCTATTGAATGAAAATGATTTTTTACAACTGATTCAGAAAGTGAAAGAAGGTAGTAATTTACAAATGGGTACACTTTTTTAATCAATTATTATGGCAGGAAAATTAATAGAATATGTTTTCAGAAAAAGAGTTAAAAAACACTCGAAAAGCGATACAAGAAATAAGCAATTTGTAAATTACGAAAAGGCGAAGAATATTTTGTTGCTATTTGAAAGCAATTATTCTGAGAAAAACCCGGAAACAAAAAGAATCATACAATCTTTGAATACAGATGGGAAAAAAGTAACAGCCTGGGGTTATGTGGATAAGAAAAATATTATTTCCGCTGCATACCCCGAATACAGAATATTACACAAAAAAGATCTCGGTCTGTTTCAGAAACCACATGATAAACTCATTCAGGAACTGCAATGTAATGAATTTGACTTGCTTATCAATATATCAACCCGAAGAATTGTCCCTCTTGATTATATAACTTTAAATGCTAATGCAAAATGTAAAACCGGAATGAAAATAGGTACAATTAATTTATATGATTTTGCGATGGATCTAGAATCTCATTTAAGGGATAAAGAAATACAGGTTGATGATTTAGAATACTCATTTTTATTTAATCAGATATTATTTTACCTTAAAAGTGTACATACTAATGATTAAAAACGTATTTTTGTACCCAAATAGATTTTTTTACCAATGATATATAGCAAATTGAAAGGAATGGGTGTTGCACTGGTAACACCATTTAATGAGGATGAGACAATTGATTTTGATTCACTGGCAAGGTTAATCGAATACCAAATTAAGAATGGTACTGATTATCTTGTGGTTTGTGGTACTACTGCAGAAACTCCAACACTGACAGAGACTGAAAAGGAAGCAGTCAAATGTTTTGTCCTGGAAATTAATAATGGTCGTTTACCCATTGTATATGGTATAGGTGGTAATAATACCAAACAAATAGTTGATAAAATTCAGCATACCGATTTGAAGGGAATTGATGCAATCCTTTCTGTAACTCCATACTATAATAAACCTTCACAAGAAGGTCTTTATCAGCATTATTCCGCAATTGCTTCTGTATCAAAACTTCCTCTGATTCTATATAATGTACCGGGAAGGACTGGAGTAAATATGACTGCAGAGACAACTCTTCGTTTGGCAAATGAATTTCCAATAATTTGTGCAGTAAAGGAGGCATCAGGTAATTTTTCTCAAATTGATGATATAATCAAAAATAAACCGGCTGATTTTATGGTTATTTCAGGTGATGACGGTATTACTTTCCCTTTGATAACACTAGGGGCTGTGGGCGTCATTTCTGTAATTGGAAATGCTTTCCCGAAAGAATTCAGTCGTATGGTACGCTTGGCTTTGCACGGTGATTATGATAGTGCCAGAAATATACATCATCATTTTACTGAATTAATTGAATTGTTGTTTGTTGAAGGAAATCCTGCTGGTGTAAAAAGTATGTTGGCTGTGATGGGATTCATTAAAAATATACTGCGTTTGCCTTTGGTTCCTAATACTATAAAAACTTATGAAAAGATCAGGCAAGTGCTGAACAGACTGTAGCATGGGAGTATTATCGAAAGCTAAAACAAAAATTGTATTTGTCGGAATAGGTGGAGTTGGTGGTTATTATGGCGGTCTCGTGTCGCGTTATGCTGAAACCACCAATCCGGATATTGAGGTATGTTTCGTTGCAAGGGGCGCCAATCTTCAAACTATTCGTGCAAATGGTCTTCATGTGAGTGATGAACATGGGCGATTTGTGACTCATCCCACGATTGCAACTGACAACGTGAAGGAAATTGGGAAAGCTGATTACATCGTTTTATCTACTAAATGTTATGATTTAGACGCCACGATGCAGCAAATAAAACCTATAGTTTCATCTGATACTATTTTATTGCCTTTATTGAATGGTATTGATAATACAGCTAAATTAAGAGCATTCTTTCCTGATAATGAAGTGTGGTATGGATGTGCATACATCATTACCCGCCTTATTGCACCGGGAGTGATCGAAGACTCAGGAAATGTGCATTTTATGCACTTTGGTCATGAAAAGAAAATCTCCGAACAACTGCTTTTTATAGAAGATTTATTTTTGAAGTCGGGCATTGAAGTTACACGGAAAGAAGAACCAATCAAAGCAATCTGGCGTAAGTTCTTTTTTATTTCCACCACGGCTGCACTCACTACTTACCTGAATACTGATTTCCGTAGTTTGGTTTGGGGTAATGATAAAAAACCGCTTTATCTTGATATCATGCGTGAATTATATGCCATTTCAGAGGCAGAAAACGTGAAACTTTATGAAGGCATTATAGATGATATGCTGAAATATGGTGGCAGTCTTCCTGCCGGCAGCACTTCTTCGATGAACAGTGATTACCTTGCTGGTAAGCGCACTGAAGTTGAGTCACTTATCGGTGTCGTGGTTCGACTGGGGCAAAAACATGGAATACCTACGCCGTTATATTCAATGATATATGAAAAACTGAAATAGTTGATTTTCAGTGGACTTTATTAGTCGTTTCTCTGATTAGTCTTTCGTAGATCACGTGCAATTTCAAACATATATTTTTTAGCTGCTTCATACTCATTGGGAATAATTCCATCGAGAATAGCGTCTTTAATTTTCGTCTTGATATCACCTACCATTGCACAAGCCGGAAGGTTGAAAGTTTCCATAATTTCCTTTCCATCAATAGGTGGCTGAAAATTACGAATGCGGTCTTTTTCTTCTATTTCTTTTAGTTTTTGTCTGACAAGTTGAAAATTAGCTTTATAACGTTTTACTTTTTCCGGATTTTTCGAAGTGATGTCTGCTTCACACAACATCATCAGATCGTCAATATCATCACCGGCATCAAAAAGTAAACGTCTGATAGCTGAATCGGTTACTTCATCTTCACTGAGCACAATGGGTCGCATGTGTAACGAAACCATTTTTTGTACATATTTCATTTTCTCGTTTTGCGGGAGCTTCATCTTGCGGAAAATCCCCGGAATCATTTTTTCTCCTACATAATTGTGGTTGTGAAATGTCCAACCCAGTCTATTGTCAAAACGTTTTGTTTTGGGTTTTCCTATGTCATGTAGCAAAGCAGACCAGCGTAGCCACAGATTGTCAGTTTTTTCACACAAACCATCGAGTACTGCCAGTGTATGATAAAAATTGTCTTTATGACCGATTCCTTCTTTTGTCTCAGCTCCTTTCAAAGCCAATAATTCAGGAAAAATTAATTCCAGTAAACCTGTTTTTTCCAGTAAAATAAATCCGATTGAAGGTTTACGGGAGAGCATAATTTTATTCAGTTCATCTGCGATTCTCTCTTTGGAGATGATATCGATGCGCTCCTTATTCCGGACTATGGCATCAAAGGTGTTGGTTTCAAGATAAAAGCCCAGTTGTGCAGAAAACCGGATGCCACGCATCATACGAAGAGGATCGTCAGAAAAAGTAATATCAGGATTTAATGGCGTACGAATGACAAAGTTTTTCAGATCCTCCAATCCATCAAAAGGATCAGTCAGTTCTCCGTAAGTTGCTTTATTCAGACTGATTGCCAATGCATTGATGGTGAAATCCCTTCGGTTCTGATCGTCTTCCAGTGTTCCGTCTTCAACAATAGGTTTTCGGGAATCACTACGATATGATTCTTTTCTGGCACCAACAAATTCAATTTCTAGATCTTTAAATTTGATTTGCGCGGTGCCGAAATTTTTGAATACGGTTAAGTTTGCTTTTTTACCAAGTTTTGCAGTAACCTTCTCCGCCAGTTCTATTCCATTGCCAACAACTACAATATCAATATCTTTGGAAGGTCTTTTTAAAAAAATATCCCGAACATATCCACCAATAACATAGCATGCTTTTTGGCTTTCGTCTGCAACTTCCGAGATAAGGTGAAATATCTTGTTGTTTAAATGTTGTATCATTTAAAAATTTAAAATAAAATTCCCCGCAAAGATAAGACATTTTACTTACTTCTCAGAAGTATTCGCTTTTCTTGCTTTCAGCTTTTTCACTTCTTCTTCGAGAGTTGCAATTTCTTTTTCCTGATGGGTAATGGTTTTCAGTAACTCATTTAATTCTTCGTTATCAATGCTCGAAGGATACTGTGCATGCACTCGATCCAGAAAATCAGCTAATATATTCATGTAATTTACAAATGCATCGTAAGGTGATTCATAATAACTGCCATAAGCTTCTTTGTGACTCATATAGCGGAAGTGATCGCATGTCTGGAGTATCAACCAGTCGTGCAACAAAGGTTTATCGTTGCACATACGAACACGAACACTTACACTATATAATTTTTTAAGTGCTTCCTGTTGCAGGTCATTTCCGTTCCATGGACTAAGGTCTTTCTCATGCCCCCACCAGCTAATTGGAAAAGGTACTAATAAACTGCCTGTTGCATCATGTTTTTTTGCAATTTCTGACGGTAATGCAAATCCAATTTGGTGTTCCATGGCATGGTATGGAATGGCTTTCATGAAATCAAATATTCCTGTTTCAGGGCGTTGTACGAGTCCTAAAGATTCATACCCCATCCAAATATTGAAAACATTTTCATCTGATGGGACTGACGAAATCCATCCAATGAATTTTTCGGCTGTTAAAGGGTAATCTGTCCATGAAGGATTGGAAAAACGCATAAAAATATCTTCCGACAATTTGCTATTTCTGACTAATAATTTCAATTTAGGTAGATAGGCATGAGAATATACAAAATTTGGGCTTTTCCAACCCATCACATGCTTGGCTTCTTCAATCAGAACGGTTTTGAAACCCATATTGATAATTTTCTCCCCAATTTCATCTGAATAGATTAATTCTGCATTACGAAGTGTAGTTGGACGTTTACCGAATAAACTTTCAATTTTATCAGCATGCATCTTTACCTGTAACTCAAATTCATCGGTATCAAACACCGAAGAAAGAGAATGTGCGTAAGGTTCAGCCAGAAATTCTATACTGCCGGTTGCTAACAGTTCACGGAAACTGTCAATTACTTCAGGTGCATATTGTTCTAATTGTTCCAACGCGACTCCCGAAATGGAGAAAGCGCATTTAAACTTACCGTTTGAACTCCGGATCATATCCATTATGGTTCTGTTCGCCGGCAAATAGGATTGTTCTACCAATATCCGTATCTTTTCTTCTGTCTGAAAATCATCATAATAATAATGATCCTGACCGATTTGGAAAAAACGATATTTTTTTAACCTCAAGGGTTGATGTATCTGAAAATAGAAACAAATGTTTTTCATAACCAATTATATTTAAATTTTTCTAACTTATTCATCTTCCTGATTTTATTTAAATTTTTAGGGTGAAATCAATATTTCAAAATACCATCATAAATTGCCCTGACTTTCAGGCCTGCATCGTACCATTTGATGTTATTGACTTCCTCTTTTCCTAAATCACGTAAGCTTTTGTACATAGCCGGATACTTTACTATTCCATGAATAGCGTCAGCCATGGCATCTATATCCCAATAATCAGTTTTAATGGCATGGGTTAGGATTTCTGCACATCCGGATTGTTTTGAAATGATAGAGGGTGTGCCTACCTGCATGGCTTCCAGTGGTGAAATGCCAAACGGTTCAGAAACTGAAGGCATAATATAAACATCGCTTTCTGCCAGCATTTCGTGAACTTGACGTCCTTTTAGAAATCCTGTGAAATGGAAACGGTCGGCGATTCCTCTTTTGGCTACCAATTCAATCATATCATGCATCATATCGCCGCTACCCGCCATCACAAAACGAACGCCGTCAGTTTTTTGTAATACCCTATGGGCTGCTTCTACAAAATATTCAGGTCCTTTCTGCATGGTAATGCGTCCGAGGAATGTTACAACTTTATCTTTTCTGTTTGTCTTGGTAAAAGAATCCGCGTTGGGAAGCGGTTCTACCGCATTATGAACCGTGGTGACTTTTCGTGGGTCCTGGTGGTACTTTTCAATCACTGTCTGTCGGGTCAGATTACTCACTGTTATGATGTGATCTGCCACATCCATTCCTCTTTTTTCAATTGAGTAAACCGTTGGATTTACTTTTCCTCTACTGCGGTCGAAATCAGTAGCATGAACATGTATAACAAGAGGTTTTCCGCTGATGTGTTTAGCAAAAACGCCGGCCGGATAGGTTAGCCAGTCGTGCGAATGTATAATGTCGAACTGCATCTGATGTGCCAACACACTTGCAACAGCCTCATAATTTGATATTTCTTCAATCAGATTGTCAGGGTATTTCCCGGAAAAATAAATACAACCCAATTCATCTGTATAAATTCGGGTATAATCATATTTAATACCGTTTCTTAACCAGAAATATTCATCAGGATGCATAAACTGACCCAGACGTTGATTTACATGTTCCCAGTTATTTTCTTTCCAAACAACGGGAATATGACATGCGCCCATTATTTTCAGAAAACTTTGATCTTCATCGCCATGTGGTTTTGGAATAACAAAAATCAGTTCTAAATCCTTTTGTTCAGCCATTCCTTTGGTCAGGCCATAACTGGCAGTACCCAGGCCTCCTAATATATGTGGGGGAAATTCCCATCCGAACATTAATATTTTCATAGTTTACTCATTTTTAAGTTTTTTCATCATATCCAGCACCCTTAATATCTCAGAAACACTCATTGCGAACGACATACCACCATGACCTTTATAAGGTGGATTGCCATCGAATAATTCAGGAATGGTGCCGACACACAATTCGCTTAATTCTGCTTCATAGCCAATCAACATCCTTTCTATAAACGATTTGCCGCTTTGTTTGTAAATACGTAGATATGCTGATGCAAAAACTCCGAAAAATAAAGGCCAAACCGGACCGTTGTGGTAATTTCTGTTTCTTTCCAACATGCCGCCTATATAATTCGGTCGGTAGAAACCGCTTTTCGGACTTAAACTTCTTAATCCTTTGGGTGTTAGTAATTCACGTGTACAGATATCAATAATTGATTTTTGTTGCGCTTTATCCAATGGCGTGTAAGGTAATCCGACAGCGAATAGCATGTTTGGTCTGACTTCCAAGTCTTTATAATTTTCTGTTACATAATCATGCAGGTAAGTGCCGTTCCAGAAAGTGCTGACAAATGCTTCTCTGGATATTTCAGCCTGATAATCTGTTAAATCAGCCAAATTCTCATTGCCGGTAGCTCTTTTTAACTCAGCCACAAACTTCAGGGCATTGTACCACAGCGCGTTGATTTCAACGACATAACCGGTACGTGGCGTAATAGGAATTCCATCTTCAATGGCATTCATCCAGGTTAAAGCTCGTTCTGTACCATTAATGTATAGTAATCCGTTGTTATGAAGTAAAAGATTTGGATGTTTTTGTTTACGGATGAAAGCAATAATATTTGAACAAATGTCTTCAAATCGTTTTGCAGCTTCTTCTATAGAAGTATAAGCTGCATATTGCTGTATAGAAGCAATAAACAACAATAAAACATCCGGTTGATCAATTTCTTCTAATTGTATATTTTCAGTATTCCCATTCAGAAATTCCCTTATTTCTTCGACTGATGTTTTAATAATGGCATCGAAATAATCCATGCGGTTGATTGTAAGCGTACATCCCGGTAACGAGAAAAACTGATCTCTGGCTCGTGCGCCAAACCAGGGATATCCTGCGAGTAAATAGGTTCTATCTCCGATGCGTTTATAAAATTGTTGAGCCGAATTTTTCAGGGTGGTAAACATATCTGAACGCTCATGTCTTCTCACTAACTCATCGTCCCATAGTTTCTTTAATTTTGCAGGAGAAACTTCTGTAACTCCTGCAGAAAAGATGACAGACTCTCCTTTTTTTACCGGCATCTCGAAGGAGCCCGGAACCAACAAATCTTCTTTATAATCATACCCGCGTTCCTGTTCTTTGTAATATTCGATATTTTTATACCAGGTGGGTTGATGATTATACTGGTTCTTTTTTGAGAATTGCATGTGTAAATGCGGATAATCTTCGTATAACCTCATGCTGATCCCATTGTTGACTTCAGTGAAAGAAGTGTCTGCCTCGTTATTTTCATGTGTCAGCTCATTCACACTCCGAAATGCTAAAAAAGGTTTAAAGCGTAATGTAGTAGGAGAGTGAGCTTCGAGTAAGGTGTATTTAATAAGTACCCTCGGCTCAAATGATACGAGCATTCTTTCTTTTGACAGAACAACTCCACCAACCCGGTAAACGGTGCGTGAGATTATATCACAGTCGAATTGACGGATGTATTTATGTCCGTTCGGACTAAAATTATTGCCTTCATATTTGTGAATACCCAGGTTAAACTCAGCTCCATGCTGAATAACTGTTTCATCCAAAGACGATAACAGTACATGGTTCGATTTATCAATTTCAGGAATGGGTATTACAAGTTGACCGTGATACTTCCTTGTGTTGCAGTCAATCAGGGTGGTACTGTTGTATGCGCCTGCTCTGTTTGTACGAATCATCTCTTTGGTGAGTGATTTTTCAAGGTTGATTAATAGGGTTTTATCGAAATTCAGGTAACTCATAGAATTGTATTTTTAGGTTTTATAAAACGATTGCAATATAATGATAAATCGGCTATTCTGCAATAAAAAAATACAGGAAATTTGAAAATTTCCTGTATTTTTTATTGTGTAAGAATAAATTTGTTTTTACATTTGCGGCGCAAAAGCACGCCTCTTTAGCTCAGTTGGTAGAGCAAATCATTCGTAATGATTAGGTCGTGGGTTCGAGTCCCATGAGAGGCTCTAATTTATTTCCTTATCCAGGTTGGTTTTGATGGCTGTCAGAAAGTCCTGTGTATTCAGATAGTTTTCTCTTTTTACGTTATCACCATAAACTAATAATGCCAAATCTTTGGTCATCTGACCTCCCTCAACCGTTTTAATACAAACTTCTTCGAGTTTTTTACTGAAATGAATTAAAGCTTCATTTCCGTCTAATTTACCCCGGTGTGTCAATCCGCGTGTCCAGGCAAAGATAGAAGCAATAGGGTTTGTTGAAGTTTCTTTCCCTTGTTGGTGCTGACGGTAGTGACGGGTTACTGTACCGTGAGCAGCTTCTGCTTCAACAGTTTTCCCATCCGGTGTTACCAACACAGACGACATTAAACCAAGTGATCCAAATCCCTGTGCAACGGTATCCGACTGAACATCTCCGTCGTAATTTTTACATGCCCAGACAAAACCACCGTTCCATTTCAGGACGGCAGCCACCATATCATCGATAAGTCTGTGTTCATATGTAATTCCGGCATCTGCAAATTTTGTTTTAAACTCATTTTCATACACTTCCTGGAAGATATCTTTGAAACGTCCATCGTAGGCTTTCAGTATGGTGTTTTTGGTTGACATGTACAGTGGCCATTTTTTCTCTAATGCAACCTGGAAGGATGAACGTGCAAAACCATATATTGATTCGTCGGTATTGTACATGGAGAGAGCTACACCATCTCCTTTAAAATCAAACACTTCCCATTCCTGTGTTTCACCGGTTTCATTGGTGAAAGTCATTTTAAGTTTACCTTTCCCCTTAATTACCACATCGGTAGCTTTGTACTGATCTCCGAAAGCATGACGACCAATCACAATGGGTTTTTCCCAACCCGGTACTAAACGCGGGACATTCTTACAGATTATTGGTTCACGGAAAACTGTTCCGCCAATTATATTCCTCAACGTACCATTGGGTGATTTCCACATCTTTTTTAAACCAAATTCTTTGACACGTGCTTCATCAGGTGTGATAGTTGCACACTTGATCCCTACGTTATATTTAAGGATGGCATTGGCAGCATCCACGGTGACCTGATCACCTGTCACGTCGCGGTTTTCAATTCCTAAATCGTAATATTTTAGGTCGATATCGAGATAGGGTAAAATAAGCTGTTCTTTGATAAAAGACCAGATAATACGGGTCATTTCATCCCCGTCCAACTCAACAACGGGATTTAATACTTTTATTTTTTGCATAAGTTTATTAATCATTTAACTACTATCAACTAACCACTAATTAATCATCTTTTATTAAGTGGTACAAACGGTAT
>JAQWCZ010000038.1 GCA_028705705.1 Paludibacter sp. | reverse complement strand
TCCGTACAACAGGAAAAAACAGAAGCAGGTTGGTACGATACCGATAATACAATTCACTGGAACTGGAATAAATCCGCGGGAGTTTGTCATATTCAGTTGCCATCAGCTATTTCAGCATCAAACATCAGTATCATTAAATAATCAAAAACCTTTTCAAGACATTGATCAACCGGAAAATTTACATCCATATGAACCGTCATCTATTATATTCCACAGTAATCAGTGCAGGGTTGCTACTATCAGCCTGTACCGGAGGTCGCAAAGCAGTTTATGAATCAGATGCTTACAGCATATTCCCCGATCGGGTTATTCAGGGAGAATTCGAAGCAATTGCTTTATCTCCCTTTGAGATTTCTTCAAATTACCGTAGTCCGGAATCGCTCAGTTATAGCCCGACCCTGCAATTCAAATTCAGCATTAATTCCCGCGATAATGAAATGCCTTCGGGAAAGGACCATAAAATTACCCTGCAGCCGGTTGATGGAAAGGTTATCACAACTGTTGAATTCGGGCAACAGTTGATTCAGACTAAAACATTAAAAGAAAATGAGAACCTGCCTGAAAATACCGAATGGACTGTCCAACTGGATTTGCGCAAAATGAAATCTGCTTTTGAACAGCAGGGATTCTTTACACTATTCAACGGAGAAAGACTCAGCAAACAAGATTTCAAAGGCGTTTACATTGCTGGAAGCATGGCGCCACTCAGTTGGGATTTCAGTAATCTCTACACCCGAAATGACCTTGAACTGAAAGATCCTGATGGTGACGGCATCTATGAGATAACGTTGATTATGAACTCAAAAAGAGACATAAAGACGAGCCCCGATAAATGGAAATTATCAAAAGACCTTTCCGGTCTGTCACAATATCAATCAGACTACCTGATCTCTGATGCCATATATAATCTATCTCTCGAGGAGATGCTGATGGCCATTGAACCCGACAGCACTTTCCGTACGGGGAAAGAATGGGCGGGCGTTTGGACCCGCGATATTAGTTATAGCATCATCCTGTCGATGGCTCATATGCAGCCTGAGGTAGCAAAGAAAAGCCTGATGCGCAAAGTGAAGAATAACCGCATTGTGCAGGATACCGGAACTGGTGGCGCTTACCCTGTCTCTACCGATCGTATGGTGTGGGCAATTGCCGCCTGGGAACTTTTTAAAGTGACCGGTGACCACGAATGGATGAAATATGCTTATGAAATAATTAAGAACTCTATTGAAGATGATTTGTTGAATGCCTATAATCCCGAAACGGGACTGATGAAAGGAGAATCCTCCTTCTTAGACTGGCGCGAACAAACCTATCCTGTGTGGATGCAACCGGCTGATATTTTCCAGTCCGAAAATCTGGGCACCAATGCAGTACATTATCAGGCCAACAAAGTGTTGTCAGCAATGGCTAACTTACTTGAAAAAACTGCGGAAGCAGCCCGGTACGACAGTATCGCTTTATCCATTAAAACTGCCATACAACAAAACATGTGGATGAAAGATAAAGGTCACCACGGTCAATACCTCTATGGAAGGAGTCATTTGATTTTGTCACCGCGTTCTGAGACATTGGGTGAAGCGCTTTGCATTCTTTTCGGAATTACTGAAGGAGAAGATATTCAACAAGCTGTTGCCGCTATGCCGGTGACGCCATTCGGTGCTTCCTGTATTTATCCCCAAATCCCGGGTATTCCTCCTTATCATAACAACGGTATCTGGCCTTTTGTACAATCCTATTGGGCCTTAGCCTCAGCAAAAGCAGGCAATGAAGCTGCTGTCATGGAACAGATTGCTGCCATCTATCGTCCCACAGCACTTTTCCTGACCAACAAGGAAAACTTTGTGGCTGAAACGGGAGACTTTGCCGGAACGCAGATCAATTCCAGCATCATGCTCTGGAGCCTTTCAGGAAACATCGCGCTGGTTCACAAAATACTCTTTGGTATGGCGTTCGAAGTTGATAAACTGATTTTCAATCCACTTGTTCCAAAAGCACTAAAAGGCAAAAGAACATTGAAAAATTTCCGTTACCGCGATGCTGTTTTAAACATTGAGTTAGAAGGATTCGGAAATCAAATCAGTCTTTTTGAAATCGACGGCGTAGCATCCAAACCGGAAGTTCCTGCAACACTGGAAGGAGAACATCACATCCGTATTGTACTTGCCAACAAGAATGACACTTACAAAGAAATCAACAAAGTAAAAAATGAATTTACGATTGAAATGCCCATTGTATCACAGCAAGATAATCAACTTATTTGGGAGCCTGTAAAGAATGCAAACAGTTATCATATTTTCAGAAACGGGAAAATAATCGATACAATCACGAAAACTTCTTACCAGATAAACCCGGGAACATACGCCGCTTATCAGGTAATTGCAGTAGATGAATCAGGAACAAGCTCATTTGCTTCAGAACCATTAATTGTAATTTCGGAGAATAAAAAAATCACCCTACAAATGGAGAAGTTCGCATCAAGCTCCGGTTATCCTTATTCAGGCTTCAATGGAACCGGTTTCGCAGAAATCAGCAAATCAAAAAACCGGATTATTACCTTGCCGGTAACAGCAGGAGAAAACGGAACTTACCTTTTGCATATTCGTTATGCCAACGGTAACGGACCTATTAATACCGATAGTCGCTGTGCACTCAGGAACTTATATGTAAACAATCAATTTGCCGGTGCACTCATCTTCCCACAACGCGGTAAAGGAGAATGGTCGAACTGGGGTTATAGCAATATAATTTCTGTTCAACTGGCCAAGGGTCAGAACAAGCTTTCAATAGTTTTTGAAGAAAATAATGAAAATATGGATGGCGAAATTAATCAGGCTATGCTGGATGAAGCAGTTATTTATCAGTAATAATAAAAATTCTCATATCCGATTCCTAAATCAAAGCGACCATTTGTTATCGCAACTGGTTCGTTGTTAAGGAAGGTTTTAAATTCAATCGTACCGGATAAAATTGTTTTTGCAAATTCTTTATCAACATATAGGTTTTGAACTCTTTTAAATTTAATATTACCCTGAATAATATTCAATTTTGTGGTATATCCTCCTTGTTTGAGTGTTACGATACAATTAGATGCTTTTAAATCCAATGTAGAATCATTTAATTCAACAAGCTCAGGATAATCAGTTGGAACATATCCTTTTATAGAAATCCGAAGGGATGCAGGAATGTTATTATATAAACCATTAAAAGTTAAATTAAACGTATCCGGATTCACAATAATTTTGGCAGGATACACATCTCCGTAAGAAATAAACGAACGTCTGTCGATATACATGCCGAATGTATTATAACCCCATTCTGAATATACAGGAAGTCCCGGAAAATCATAATCCTCAATAAAGACGGATTTTGAGAGTTCAAAATCAGAACTGGAGCATGACGTTATCAAAAGACATGATATAAACACAATTGATAGGCAGCTTATTTTTATAATATTTTTCATACGATTATATTTTTTTTACCTTAGTATGGAACTTACATGCGAAATTTTCAATAATTGGAATGTAAAATATTTATATGCTTGATTCATAAGAGTCACCTTTTGAATTTATGATTAAAATGGTATATCTAATGAAAACTGAGCACCAGAAATATTATTTATATTTACCAAACTCGAGTTGTTTTTAGTCATGTAAAATGCAGGTAAAAACACATCCAGCGAACAAAACATTTTATCTCCTAAGCTGAATCTGGCTCCCATGGATGCATAAACTGATGAATACACATTATTCACACCAATACTCAGATCATTCAGCACTTCATTCTGATAATTTTCCATATCCGCGTGTTTAAATTCAATATCAGTAGAAGAATAAATTTTATAAGCCAATTCAGCAGATAACTTTACATGAAATGAAATATAGCTAAAATAAAACGGGGTAAACTTTACTTCCAATGGAACACCAAGGTAATTTGTCTCTTCTCTGATGGCTTTAACCCTGGCATAATTAGTGGTAATTCCATCGCTGTTTACGCGTAGAAAATAATAACCTTCTTTATAATAATCTGATTTTACTATTTCAGCGTTTAAATTGGTAAAACGCAAACCAGGACTGATGGAAAGTTTTTTATTGAAAAAAGAAAATTCCGGAGAAACACCTGCATAATTCAACCAAGAGCCCAGATTAACATTTGAATTAAAACCATCATAATAAGAACCTACATCTTGTCGAATAGGCCATACTTCGCTTAATTCTGCTGTTAAACCTTTTGTTCCATAATTGATAGAAACAATAAAATTATCTAATTTCTGTGCAGATAAATATGTTGAACTGAGCATGATCAGTAACAATACAAAATTTTTCAGACTCTTCATAGACATATATTTAAACCAGTTGATTATATAGATGCAAATGCATATAATTCTGTTACAAAAAGAAAAAATATGCCCTTACTGCATCAAGCAAAGGCATATTAAATTTTCACTTTGAAAATATTCAATGTGCTAATTAAAAACTCTTAAAACCGATAATCTCCCTCACTTCTCGAATTGTTTTCGCTGCACTGGCTTGAGCTTTTTCTTTCCCCATGCGGGCAACTTTAGAGAGGTAAACTTCATCGCTCAATAATTCATTGATTTTTTCACGGAATGGAGCTGTGAAGTTAATCATATCTTCCGCCAGTTGTTTTTTCATGTCTCCATAACGAATCTGGCAGGTATTGTATTTTGCATCAAAATATTCATACGTTTCTTTAGATGAAACAACATGCATTAACTGAAAGATATTTTGAATTGCTTCGGGTTTTTCCTGATTGGGTATAGTCGGACCACTATCAGTTACGGCTTTCATCACTTTTTTTCGTATTGCATCCGGTTCGTCGGCCAAAAATATAGCATTGCCCTCCCCTTCCGATTTTCCCATTTTACCGGTTCCGTTCAATCCAGGAATTTTAACAAGCGACTGTCCGAAATTAAATGCCTGTGGTTCGGGAAAATAGTCAACCTGATACATTCGGTTAAAACGATTAGAAAACTGACGAGTCATTTCTAAATGCTGTTCCTGATCTTTTCCTACCGGAACCTTGGTAGCTTTGTGAATGATAATGTCAGCAGCCATCAAAGTCGGGTAAGTTAATAAGCCTGCATTCACATTCTGAGGTTGCAGGCGAATTTTATCTTTGAAAGAAGTACATCTTTCCAATTCCCCGATATAGGCATTCATATTCAGAAATAAATACAGTTCGGCTATTTCAGGCACATCACTCTGGATGTACAGCGTAGCTTTTTCCGGGTCTAAGCCGGCGGCAAGATACTCTACCAATACCTGTTTTACATTTCCATGCAAATTATGTGGAGTCGGATGTGTTGTCAGAGAATGATAATCAGCAATAAAGAAGTAACAATGATGCTCATTTTGCATATTGATAAAGTTCTTCAATGCTCCGAAATAATTTCCGAGATGCAAATTCCCTGTCGGTCTGATACCACTAACAACTATTTCCATTAATCTTCAATATATTATCATAAAAACACAAGTAACATATAATCAATCTTATATGTTACTCATGTTTGCTGTTGTCTTTGTTTTAATCCGATTTTATTCTATCGGTATTGTTCTTCTAATACGCTGATCTAATGATGTAAGTGTCTCCGTGGCAGCCACACCGGGAATTTCCTGAATTTTTCCGTTCAGCAATTCCATCAAATGTTCATCATTTTTGGCATACAGTTTAATCAATATGGTGTAATGTCCCAGTGTGTATTGTGATTCAACAATTTCAGGAATCCTTTCCAATTCTTTAACCACTTCCTTATACATAGAACCACGTTCAAGGGTGATACCTATATACACGCAAATCTGGTAGCCGAGCATCTTTGGATTTACTGTATATCCTGAACCGGTAATTACATTCATATCAATGAGCCGCTGTACACGTTGATGAATTGCAGCACGGGAAACCCCACACTCTTCAGCTACGTCTTTAAAAGGCATGCGAGCATTTTGACTGATAATGCGCATGATCTTGCGATCTAACTGATCAATTTTTTCCATATAGATAATTAAACTGAAAATATCATTTATGGAGCAAATATAAACAATATTGTTTAAAACTCCTTTATTTATTTTACAATTTCAATTAATTCTACTTCAAAAATCAAGGTAGAGAAAGGTTTGATTTGTCCTTGTGATTGAGAACCATAAGCCAGTTCCTGCGGAATATATAATTTGTATTTTGAACCTACCGGCATCAGTTGAAGCCCTTCAACCCAACCTTTGATTACCTGATTCACACCAAATTCAGCAGGTTGACCACGATCTACAGAACTATCAAAAACAGTACCATCAACCAATGTTCCATGATAATGTACTTTTACCTTATCCGTTTCTTTTGGCAGTGGACCATTCCCTTGCTTAATTACCTCGTATTGTAATCCGGATGCTGTTGTTACAACACCTTCTTTTTTAGCATTTTCAGCCAGAAATTTTTGTCCAGCTTCTTTATTGTCCTTATACTGAGCCTCCATTTTCTTTGTTTGAATTGCTTCCATGGTTCCATTGAAATAATCTCTGGCCTGGTCTGCACTCATACCGGTGGAATCAGTTCCAGCTATTCCATTTATTAATCCCTGTCTGAGCAGTTGATAATCAAGAGTTAGAGTTGAATCTCCGTAAAAATTTGTATTTGTTCTGAGTTGGTTACCAATCATGGAACCCAAATCAACTGCTTGCTTCATTTCTTCAGCAACTTCTTTCTGTTTTAGTCCATCTTTGATTCCTTTCATCAGAGATTTTAATCCATTACCAGTTGTATCTTTCTGTAAATGGTAATCTTTAATAATCTTACCATTAACATATCCAAAAGCATAATTGAGACTATCCAAATCAGAAGTTAATTTTACTGACTTTTCTTTGTAGTCTGAACATGAAGTCATTATCAGTCCAAATACTGCTACAAATACTAATATAATATTTACTCGTTTCATATTTTCGTTTTTAAATAGGTAAATTAACTTTATTAATTATTAGGTGAGCCATACATTTTTGAATGAACCTTCATTTGTGCGGTCTGTACTATTGAGTCTGCCTGTGATGACGTTATAACTTCCTGATAGTCATTTAAAGCATTAACTAATCCGACCATCACCATATCAATATCACCAATTAAAGTTGAATCACCGAAATAACCATTTTTTATTTGGTCATTAAAATATTTACCTACCTGTAACCCCAGGTCATACATCTCATCTCCGCCTTTATTATTATAAGCTTTGTCCAAGGATTCAATAAAAGCTTCCATTTTTTTATTGTTTTCATCTTCAGCAAAATACTGCTGTTTGAACGCATCACCTTGCCATTGACCAAGTGTATAATTAATACTATCATTCATGTTACTCATTGATACTTCTTTTGGTTTAATATCCTTACATGAACTGAAAGATAAAATAGCCAGCATAATTGCAGCTAAAAGTAAATTACTGTTTTTTTTCATATTTGTATATTTATTTAATTTCTAGTTCTTTAACTTGATCTGTTATAGCAGGAGGATTAATTTCCAATAATTCTACCGTAAATATCAGGGTGGCGAAAGGAGGTATTACCCCTCCGGCTCCTTGTTCTCCATAACCCAGTTCGTATGGAATAAAGAATTTATATTTTGACCCAACCGACATCAATTGTATTCCTTCTGTCCAACCGGGAATTACCTGATTTAACTGGAGATCAATAGGCTCGCCTCTGTCGTATGAACTGTCGAATTTTGTACCATCAATCAAGGTTCCTTCATAGTGTACTTTGACCTTATCAGTTGCAGCGGGTTTGGAGCCATCTGTTTCAGTCAACACAATGTATTGCAATCCACTTGCGGTTGTTTGCACGGCTGGATTTTTGGCGTTCTCTGACAAGAATTTAGTGCCTTCTGCTTTTTTCTCAGTTGCTAATTTTTCCTGAGCCGCAGTAAAATATTGCTGTAAAATGGATTGAGAGGTTTCTTTTGAAAACAAGACTGAGTCTCCTTTCATCACCGCGTTAAAGGCATTTAAAAACAATTCACTATTGTAGGCGCCATTGGGCAGTGTTTTCAAATTTTTCAACATATCAGAGGCAATATTCACCGCCAAGGCATAACTCATGGAATCAACATCGTTAGCAAAAATATTGACTGGTTGAGCGACGACTTCAATCTGTTGTTTTGATTTTTTTTCTTTTTTTGGTTTCTTTTCTTTTGCACCTGCAGCAACAACTACTGAAATTGCTAGCATCAAGAGGAGTATTCGTTTCATCTAAATTTTATTGATGTTGTTTTTGAAAAATTATCAGATTTATACTATATCAAGCAGTTCGACTTCAAAAATCAGGGTTGTATGAGGTGCGATGGACTGACCGGCACCCTGAGCCCCATAGGCTAGTTCTGAGGGAATAAACAGTTTCCATTTTGAACCGACAGGCATCAGTTGCAAGGCTTCCACCCACCCTTGAATAACCTGGGTTACACCAAATGTTGCAGGTTCACCACGATTTACTGAACTGTCAAATACATTGCCGTTAATTAAGGTACCGTGATAATGTACTTTTACACGATCTGAGGCTGCCGGTTTTTGACCGTTTCCTTCTTCTATAATTTCGTATTGTAGTCCGCTTGCGGTGGTTTTTACTTCAGCTCTTTTGGCATTTTCAGTCAGGAAATTTTTACCTTCTTTAATATTATGTTCAAATGCCTTTTCCTGTAATTGTTGAAAATAATCGTTGATGATAGCCTGGGCTTCCTGTATACTCATTTCCAATTGCTCTTCCTGTATCACATGTTTGATTCCTGCGGAAAGCTTTTGATAATTCAACCCTTCAAAACCGCTGTTTTTTAGATTATTTCCCAAACTAATCCCCAACGCGTAACTTATTTTATCCATTAATCTTTGTTTGAATTTTTTAAACGTGTGCAAAGATAGCTGATTTATCGGATATTAGGTGTTAATTATTACAAAATTATCGCGAAGTAAGCACAATCGGAAGTTTACTGTTCTTCCTTTTTCCAGTTTCTGGATGAAAAAACTCGACATAAAAAACATATACTCCAATATTCGAAACCTTTCCTTTTTGATTACGTCCATCCCAGGTAAAAAAACCTTGTTGCCCTGATAAAAACTGCTTTGCCAGGTCATATACTTTTTCACCGCCTGGAGTCAAAATGGCAATATTGATTATATAACCTGCATTCGGTAGTTTAAAGTACAATACACATACATCATTATCTCCATCATTATCAGGAGAAAAAACCTGGTTTTCAAAATAAAAGTTTTTCTCCTGTTCATCTATTGAAACATCAGTATTTCTGTGCTGTGAATTTATGAAACCCGGTGTCCCGTAATTATGAGAACTTGCTGCCGAATGCCAGTTTCTCAAATCCGGTGTTGGTAGTTCAGCGTAAACTCGTTCGAGCGCAACTCCTTTGGGATTCTTTACCAGCACATGATGCATGGACTCCTGATAACTAAACTCATCAAAAATTGTATCTTTATTGGAATTTGTAAGTATAAGGGTTGCTGATTCATTATTCAAGGTATTCCAGTCGGTTTGGATAAGATTGACTCCATCCGGACAAGTATGATGATTGATTACTGCAGTAGTATCGCTCGTAAAAGCAAGATATTCTTTGGGGAACATCCATGAATTAACAGGAATTTTTATACCGGAGTTAAGTGATCCGTCAGATTTTCTTGTTGTAAATATCATCCCGGACAGATCAATCACCTTTTCAGACCTGTTGTAAAATTCTATATATTCAGCAGATGAATCTGCGTGATGAAACATTACTTCATTAAAAACCACATCACCTGGACAGATGGATTCTTTCACACCCACTGTCCTTTTATTTTTAAGAAGTAAATTCCCCGCTTCGTCTTTCAAACCAAATACCTCAATAACATATCTTTTACTTGTCTGAAACTCCCAATCTACTTCTATCTGCACTGTTTCCATATTTTCTGCAATCTGTTGATGTAAAATACGAACAAATTCTCCATCAATTTTTATCTTAAGATCAGAACAATCAACAGGTTCTGAGAATTGAAAATTAAGTTTATCGGGATTTTTAATTTCCAAATTATTCAATTCTGGAGGTATCAGGTCATTAACCTTTGAACCTGTCACCTGTATGTCATCGAAATAATAACAATTGCCAGTTGTTGAGGTGTTGGTATATGAAAGACCAAAATACTTCGATTTCAATACTTTGCTGTTTTGCGTCTCTCCTTCAAACATATATTCCGCTTCTGATGGAAGCTTTGAATACAACCGAAAAACAGACAGGCTATCACGGTTGACCTTCAAACTGATTTCTAGAGACTTACCTTCTGTTCGTTTATCGACTCCGTCGATGATTTTTATCTTTTGTGTGCCTTCTTGTAAATACAAAGATACTTCATCATTAGTTCCCCCAACCTGAACAAAATATCCTTTTAATCCGTTTTCTAATTTACAAGCATTAGAAATAATATAAACACAAGCATAATTCGATGAAGAAGTCGGGTAATCAAGTCTTAACTTACATTCCCAAACCGTGTTTTCAATGGCTTGTGAAGAAGTAAAAAGGTAAGAGGTGGAAGCAACCTGCGCTGAAGACTGTAGCTGAAATGCTTGATTCACTTTAAAATTGGATTCAATACCCAACCAGGCTGGATTTTGAGTGAAATTTCCATCAAAAAATGATTCTGTGACCTGGGCAAAACTAAAAAATGGCGTAAAAAACAAAAAAAACAGCATGTAATTTTTCATACGGTTGTCAAATCTATTAAAATGAATTACTTTTGCAGTCGCTAAATATAGCTTAAACAACTGATTGGTTTAGGTTTAAATAACCATTGCAAAGGTATATTTTTTAGAAATAGCAAAAACAGAAATCACCATAAAATAAATTAAAAAAATGAAAGTAGCAATTGTTGGTGCCAGCGGCGCCGTAGGCCAGGAGTTTTTACGCGTACTCGCAGAGCGTAATTTTCCCCTGACAGAATTAGCTTTATTTGGTTCTTCACGCAGTGCGGGAAATGTGTATGAGTTCAAAAAACAGAAATTAACCGTGAAAGAATTAAAACACGGGGATGATTTCAAGGATTTTGATATCGTATTTACATCTGCCGGAGCAAGTATTTCAAAAGAATACGCTGAAGATATTACCAAATTCGGAGCTGTGATGATCGACAATTCAAGCGCTTTCCGTATGGAAAATGATATACCTTTGGTTGTTCCTGAAGTGAATGCTGCTGATGCGAAGAGTCGTACGCGTGGTATCATCGCAAACCCCAACTGTACAACCATTCAAATGGTTGTTGCCCTGAAAGCAATTGAAAATCTGTCACACATTAAACGTGTTCATGTTTCAACTTACCAGGCTGCTTCAGGAGCGGGCGCTGCAGCTATGGATGAACTTGAACTTCAGTATCGACAGATAGTTACAGGTGAAGAAGTTACTGTGAATAAATTTGCCTATCAGTTAGCATATAACCTGATTCCTCAGGTAGATGTATTCATGGAGAATGGATATACCAAGGAAGAAATGAAAATGTATCACGAAACACGTAAGATCATGCATTCGGATGTAGAAGTAAGTGCTACCTGCGTACGTGTTCCGGCTTTACGCGCTCATTCAGAAAGCGTTTGGGCTGAAACAGAAAGACCTATTTCTGTTGAAGAAGCCCGTGCTGCTTTTGCTGCTGCTCCGGGAGTGGAGGTTATCGACAACCCGGCTGAGAAGAAATATCCAATGCCCTTGTTCCTGTCGGGAAAAGATCCGGTTCATGTGGGTCGTATCCGCAAAGACCTGGCAAACCCGAATGGTATTACCTTCTGGTGTGTGAGCGACCAAATCAAGAAAGGCGCTGCCCTGAATGCTGTTCAGATAGCTGAATATCTGATTGCCGAAGGGGATATTAAATAGCGGATAGTGGTTAATGGATAGTGGTTAGTTATTGGTTTAAGAGTTAAAAAAACACAATAACTGACCACTTACCACTAACAATTAACAACTAACTAACAACTCTCCTCCAAACGTCATGAACCTGGAAGAACTCCGTGAATACTGTATCAGTTTAAAAGGTGTTACCGAACACTTTCCTTTCGACGACGTATCTCTGGTACTGAAAGTTCAGGGAAAAATGTTTGCACTCATTCCGCTGGATAATCCCGAAACTCAAATTGCATTGAAATGTGATCCGGAAAAGGCAATTGCTTTGCGTGAGCAATTTGATTGCATCACACCTGCGTATCACTTCAATAAAAAACACTGGAACTCAGTCAGGATTGATCCCGCTATTTCTACTGAAATG
>JAQWCZ010000315.1 GCA_028705705.1 Paludibacter sp. | reverse complement strand
CTGAATGAATCTGGTAGATAAAAAATAATGATATGAAAGTACAAAAAGTAAAGTATTATGCCTGTTTAGATCAGGTAACAAGTCAGGAAGTTACCTCTTATTTAAGTAAATTAGATGGTTTTGAAGAAATTGACGCCGTAAATTGGCCAGACTCCTATCCCCTCAAACCAAAGAGTAAATTTAAAATTGCACGTTCCTCCAGCGCTTTCTTTATTCATTTTGTTGTTAACGAGAAACAAATAAAAGCCATCTACTCAAATGATCAGGATCCCGTTTGGCAGGACAGTTGCGTAGAATTCTTTTGTCAGATCCCGGGGAGCAAAACCTATTTCAATTTTGAGTTTAATTGCATCGGTACTTGCCTTGCTACAGAAAGAAAAAGCAGAACGGAGGATGTAAATCCATTATCTCCAGAAAAGATGTCGCAAATCAAACGTTATGCTTCCCTGGGCAACGAGCCTTTCGAAGAGAAAAAAGGTAATTTCAACTGGACATTAACAGTTGAAATACCATTTAGTCTGCTTGGTATTGATCCCGACAACTTGCCGGCAAGCATCAAAGCTAATTTTTATAAATGCGGGGATGAAACTTCAGTTCCGCATTATGTAAGTTGGAGCCCGATTGAGGTTGAAAATCCCGATTTTCACCGGCCGGAGTTTTTTGGGGAGTTGGTGTTGTAACCTGATCTAAAATAGTCTTTTTTATTTTCAGCGATATAAATGTATCAAAATTACAAGCAGATGTATCCAGAGTTACATTTGTTTGATGATGTTTTGCATATCTTCGTCCGCATAATAAAAGAGTTTTATGCAGTTATTACATCGATTTAGAGTTTACACGGTATTGTTATTGGTTGTCTTTCTTCATGCTTGCATAAAAGAAGAAGATAAGGATATTCTTGTTGACAAGGGATATAGTGGCTTGTTTCGTCCGCAAATACATTTCTCCTCAAAGTATAACTGGATAAATGACCCTAATGGTTTGGTTTACCACGAAGGTGAATATCATCTCTTTTTTCAGCATAATCCTTTTGGTTCAGGATGGGGATACATGAGTTGGGGACATGCTGTCAGCACGGATTTGATCCACTGGAAGCAACTGAATGTTGTGCTCAAACCGGATGCTTTGGGGGATATTTTTTCAGGTTGTGTTGTGATAGATAAAAACAATACGGCAGGATTCGGTAAAGATGCGATGATAGCCATTTATACATCAGCAGGAAGTTCCCAGCATCAATCAATTGCATTCAGTACTGATAAAGGCCGGTCATTTATTAAGTACAGAAACAATCCGGTTTTGAGTAACCCGGGAAGACCTGACTTCAGAGACCCCAAAGTCTTTTGGTACGAGCCTGCGAAACAATGGATTATGTCACTGGCAACCGGACAAACCATCAGTTTTTATCAATCACCCGATTTAAAGGTGTGGACTAAATTGAGCGAATTTGGTTCAGGCATTGGTGCTCATGGTGGGGTATGGGAATGTCCGGATTTATTTCCGTTAAAATTCGAAGATGAAACAAAATGGATATTGTTAGTGAGCATTAATCCTGGTGCTCCGAATGGCGGATCAGGCACACAATATTTTATCGGGGAATTTAATGGTGTAACCTTTATTGCGGACCCATATTCATATCCCTTATGGCTCGACTATGGTAAAGATAATTATGCCGGTATCACCTGGGATAATATCCCGGAAGAGGACGGTAGAAGAATTCAAATTGCCTGGATGAACAACTGGGAATATGCAGGTGCCATACCAACATACTCATCGGGAGGAAATGCCTCCAGAGGCAGCATGACTTTACCCAGAGCATTATCACTTGTGAAAAATGAACAGGGTAACTTCAGCATAAATAACGAAGTCGTTTCAGAAATCAATGCTTTTGGTTCAGCATGGACTACACTTTATAATGGTGTCCTCAGTTCAGATGAAAAATCTTTCAGCATTCCGGATAACCCGGGAGCATATCATTTACAACTAACTACATCTTTGTCTGACAATCAGATTCTGATCTTGTCATTGGTTAACGACAATAATGATCAGAGTCAGATAAAAATCAACGTGCCTGGGAACCAAATTGTATTTGATCGCCGTGAATCAGGTAAAGTTTCATTTTCCAATCATTTTTCCGGTGTTTTTTCATGTCCTTTCGACTTTGAAACTGATTCAATCACTTTAGATGTTTATGTAGATCAATCTTCGATTGAGATCATTGTAAATGATGGAGTCCGCTCAATCACCAATCAGGTTTTCCCGCAAAGTATATATAATAAACTAAATCTGTCATTGAATACAGGTTCCGGTTTTTCCTCCCTAAAATACCGCCGATTTAATAGTATCTGGTAATTAATGTATCAAAATTACACGAAGATGTAACATTTTTTACATCAAAGGGTGTTTTGTCAGTCTATTTTTGCATTGTGAACATGGGCTTTATCGGATCCAAATAAAATGCTTTAATATCAATTAACTAACATTATCTAAAAACATGAAATCAAAAAAGAATTACATTTTTTCAATACGACACTTGATGTTGATTTTTCTGGCAATGATGACTACTATGCTTGTTGCTCAAACGAAAATCGTGAGCGGTGTTGTTACTTCATCTGAGGATGGAGTACCCTTAATTGGCGTGAATGTAATAGTTAAAGGAACCCGAACCGGAACTGTTACAAATTTAGACGGAATTTATAAGATTGAAGTTCCACAAGAAAATCAAGTTCTGATTTTCTCTATGGTAGGAATGAAGACTACAGAATTAAACCTGAGAAACCGCACTTCATTTGATGTCGTTTTGGATCCAGACACCAGAATGCTTGAACAAGTTATAGTAACAGGTTATTCTACTCAACGAAAAGCGGACCTGACTGGTGCAATTTCAGTAGTTGATGTAGGTGAAATAATGAAACAACCTGAAAACAATCCTGTTAGATCGGAAGAGCGGCGTGTAG
>JAQWCZ010000314.1 GCA_028705705.1 Paludibacter sp. | reverse complement strand
GTCTAATCCACAGCAGTCACTTTTCCCTTTACAGGGGGCTTACTTTTGAAAATTAAAGAAAAACGGACAGCAAGTGCCCTGTTTACGTTACAATAAAAATTAATTCCGGTTTTACCGGACAACAATGATAAAAAATAAACTTATATTTGCTCATGTGACTAATGTGGTAAAAAAATGAAAATCATCATCGACGATAAAATTCCGTATATACGCGGTGCTTTTGAAAAAGTAGCAGAGGTAATTTACTTGCCCGGTTTCAAAACAACAGCTAATATCGTGCAGGATGCAGATGCCATCATTACCCGTACGCGTACCATCTGCAACGAAAAATTGCTGGCCGGCTCGACTGTGAAGTTTATCGCAACAGCTACAATAGGTTACGACCACATTGATACAGACTATTGTGAAAAGGCTGGCATTAAATGGACAAATGCCCCGGGCTGTAATTCCAAATCAGTGGAGCAGTACATCGCATCTCTGTTGATGGTATTGGCAGAAAAAAGAAATCTCAGCTTAAACGAGCTTACAATTGGTGTGGTGGGAGTTGGTAATGTAGGGAGTAAAGTCGCTCGTGTGTGTGAGTTGTTGGGAATGAAGGTGTTGTTGAATGACCCGCCCCGCGAAAGGGTTGAAGGTTCAGCTAATTTTGTTAGCCTGGAGCGCATTAAAAATGAAGCTGATATCATTACACTGCATGTACCGTTGAATATAAAGGGAGAAGATGCAACCTATCACCTGGCTGATGATGTGTTTTTTAATTCACTGAAAAAGAACCCGATACTGATTAACTCATGTAGGGGGGAAGTGGTTCGCACTGAATCAGTTAAGCTTGCGTTAATCAAGGGGGAGATAGCGGATTTCGTGTGCGATTGTTGGGAAAATGAACCGGATATCGATCTTGAACTTCTTGAAATGACTTGCTTGGCTACCCCGCACATTGCCGGTTATTCCAAAGATGGCAAGGCAACGGGTACCTTAATGAGCGTGCAAGTTATCAGTGATTTTTTTAAACTTGGACTTGAAAACTGGCGACCCGAAGGAATTGAAATGCCTGCTCAACCTGTGATTCAAATAAATGGTTCGGGATTAAGTGAACAGCAAATTTTTGCTAAAGCCATCCTGCATACCTATGATATCAGAAATGATGACGCATTATTTCGGAATAAACCGGCTGATTTCGAGAAACAAAGAGGAGATTATCCGACAAGAAGAGAATTCCCTGCTTATACGATTGAGGCTAAAAATGTTAATAAAGAAACGAATGAAAAATTGAAAAAACTGGGATTTAATCTGATAGAAAAGTGAAAGTTCATTAAACCTGACAGGTTTGGTATTCAAATAAAACAAATAACAAATAATTATACATTATGAAACAAAAAGCAGACATTGGATTAATCGGGTTAGCCGTAATGGGTGAAAACCTGGTGTTGAACATGGAAAGTAAGGGCTTCACGGTAGCCGTTTTCAACCGTACTGTTGAGAAAGTTGATAGGTTTGTGAATGGTCGCGGAGCCGGTAAAAACTTCATTGGCGCTCATTCGATTCAGGATTTATGTGATTCGTTGGAAAAACCACGTAAAGTGATGATGTTGGTGAAAGCCGGTAAAGCGGTAGATGATTTCATCGAGCAATTGCTTCCGCACCTGGAAGAAGGTGATATCATCATCGACGGCGGTAATACCCATTTCCCGGATACCATTCGTCGCACAAACTATGTTGAAAGCAAAGGATTGCTTTATATTGGTACTGGAGTTTCTGGTGGCGAGGAAGGTGCTTTGTTAGGTCCGTCTATCATGCCGGGTGGTTCGCCTGCTGCATGGCCGGCTGTGAAAGATATTTTCCAGGCGATTTCTGCCAAAGTAGAAGGTAACGTTCCCTGTTGTGATTGGGTAGGTGAAGGTGGTGCAGGTCACTTTGTGAAAATGGTACACAATGGCATCGAATATGGCGACATGCAGATTATCAACGAAGCATACCAGGTGATGAAAGACCTGTTGGGCATGAGTGCTGATGAAATGCACGAGGTGTTCAAAGAATGGAATAAAGGTGATCTGGATTCCTACCTGATTGAGATTACCCGTGATATCTTAGCAGTAAAAGATGAAGACGGTGAGCCATTGGTAGAAAAAATCTTAGACACTGCCGGACAAAAAGGTACCGGTAAATGGACCGGGGTAACTGCCCTTGATTTGGGTATCCCTTTGACACTCATCGGAGAATCGGTATTTGCACGTTGCTTGTCAGCACAAAAGGATATTCGTGTGAAAGCGTCGAAAGTAATCAGCGGTACTAAAGTCAACTTTACCGGTGACAAAGCCCAAATGATTGCCGATCTGAAAGATGCCTTGTTCGGAGCGAAAATTATCTCTTATGCACAGGGTTATAACCTGATGATGGAAGCTGCGAAGGAGTATGGATGGAACCTAAACTACGGTGGTATTGCGTTGATGTGGCGGGGAGGTTGTATTATTCGCTCGGTATTTTTAGGTGATATTAAAAAAGCATTTGATAAAAACCCAACGCTTGAAAACTTATTGCTCGATCCCTATTTCAAAGATATTGTTGAAAAAGCCCAGGCTGGCTGGCGTCGTGTATGTGCAGCCGCACTTACAAACGGAATTCCTGTTCCGGCACTGACTTCAGCGCTTTGCTATTTCGATGGTTTGCGCTGTGAAAGATTACCCGCTAACTTGTTACAAGCTCAGCGTGACTATTTTGGAGCCCATACCTACGAACGTGTTGATAAACCAAGAGGCGAATTCTTCCATACCAACTGGACGGGTAGAGGAGGAGAGACCGCTTCTACGACTTATGTAGTATAGAATTTACGATTTAATAATTTACGATTTACGAATTACAGTTTTGTGGTAGTAAATGGTTCATGCAAAAAAGGCTGATTCGGAATAATTCGAGTCAGCCTTTTAATTTGTTAAAAGCAACGTCCGTAGACCGTAGAC
>JAQWCZ010000037.1 GCA_028705705.1 Paludibacter sp. | reverse complement strand
CAGTTCCGTTCATATAAGTCAATTTGGGGAGGCGGCATTACTTATAGTTATAAATCTCCATTTGGACCAATTGAGTTTACCCTCGGTTATTCAGACGCTTACCGGAAATTGGTTACGTCAGTCAATATTGGATTCTGGTTCTGATAATCATTCAATTCCTTTATCTGCAATAATCGCTTATGATATGAATTGTATATCTATTTTCAAAACTTATTAACAATTTCACTTTTTAGTCCTAATATTTTTATTAAATTAATAGCTTTTCTTACTTTTGTGCGATTTTTAAAATATCAACATGCAATAATCATTTAAATTTAACTTTAATGAGAAAACTGATTCTAACTTCCTTGTTGTTTACTGGCGTTGGTCTGGTTGCACAGACTAATCTTCAACTTCATTATGATTTTGGTCATGGGAGAAATTATCTCACCAGCACCATTGAACGTTTCAAACCGGATGCATACGGTAGTTTATTTTACTTTGTGGATATGAACTTCAATGCAAATGGTCCAACTGAAGCATATTTCGAAATTGCACGTGAACTGAAATTCTGGGATGGACCCTTGTCTGCTCATATTGAATACAATGGTGGTCTCCATGCAGAAAATGGAGGAGTTAGTTTCCAAATCAACAATGCGTATTTATTGGGTGGTTCCTACAGTCTGAATAGTCAGGATTTCTCAAAAGGAATTTCATTGTCAGCCATGTATAAACTGATTCAAAGAAACATAGAACCTCATAACTTCCAGATAACAGTTGTATGGTACATGAACATGTTGCAGGATAAACTTTCATTTACCGGTTTTGCCGACTTTTGGCGTGAGAAAAACGGCAATCTTAGCTATAGTTTCTTATCTGAACCGCAACTATGGTATAATTTCAACAAGAAAATCTCTGCCGGTGGAGAAATTGAATTGGGTTATAATTTTGCAGGGAATCCAGGTTTAAGGGTCTGTCCGACCTTGGCAATTAAATACAATTTATAATATGTTTAAAACACGATACACGTAGATTTCTTTTTCATAATTAAAACATACTTCGGAATGTATGTTTCAATTGTGTTACTCACCTGAAAATTCATATATATTTAAAAAATATAGAAAACGTCTAACAAAAGAGAATCTCTTTTGTTATATATTTGAATTGAACTTTAACTTATAACTTAAATGACAAAGAAATTTATTTTATGCTGTTTTTTATTGCTGTATATATTGATTTATCCTTCGTCAGCACAGCAAAAATTTCGGAATACATCATTGAAAGTAGGTGTTTATCAAAACCACCCAAAGATATTTATCAATGATGCAGGGCAACCTGATGGTATTTTTATAGACGTTTTAAAAGAGATTGCTACAAAAGGAAAATTTAAACTGAATTATGTTTATGGTGACTGGCCTGTTCTTTTCAATATGCTCTCAAATGGAGAAATAGATATTTTACCTGATATGGCTTATACTCCAAAACGTGATTCACTGTTCAATTTCAATCATCTTTCAGTTATTAACACCTGGATTGAGATATATACAACTCAGGATAATAGCATTCATTCACTCAATGAAATCCAGGGTAAACGCATTGGTTTATTAAAAGATTCGTATCAGGAGGAATTGTTGACTACACATATTAAAAAAAAATTTAATTTAACTTATGATATTTTTCATTACAATGACTATGAATCTACTAAAAACGCATTGATAAACAATGATGTTGATATGATTGTTGTTGATCGTTTTTTCTATTTTTCAGCTAAATTTGACCCTGATGTTACTCCTACCGGAATTGTTTTCCAACCTAATGAATTATACTTTGGATTCAACAAACACATAGATCCGGCATTATTATCTTTTTTTGATCACATGATTGCTCAATTAAAGAATAATCCCAAATCTACTTATTTTATTTCCTTACAAAAATGGCTGGATATAAATCAACATGAGCATGGTATTCCTTTATACCTTAAATGGGTGATTGTAATTATATCAATTATTACTACACTTGCTTTTTGTTTTATTGTAATACTCAGAAAAACAGTAAAAGCAAAAACAAAAGAATTAATGGTTGCAAAGGTGAAAGCTGAAGAAAGTGACCATCTTAAAACGGTTTTCTTACAAAATATTTCTCATGAAATACGTACTCCGATGAATGGGATACTGGGTTTTATCGATTTATTGGATAACGATGATTTGATTGAAATCGACCGAAAAAAATACCTTGATATAGTAAAAAAAAGTGGAAATCGTTTGCTACATACCATCAATGATGTAATAGAAATTTCAAAAATCGAAAGCAATCAAATAATTTTGCATAAGTCTGAAGTTCATCTCGAACAATTTATGTTGGGGTTATTCCGTTTCTTCAACAATCAGGCTGCTGAAAAAAAAATAACGCTATCGATGGATACTCCTTTAACAGATAATTATGTTTTGATTGAAACAGATAAATCTTTACTGGAAAAGATTTTAATTAATCTATTAAAAAATGCAATTAAATTTACAACTACCGGTAGTATTAATTTTGGTTTTAAAATTAAAGATGATATGTTAGAATTTTATGTAAAAGACACAGGTTGTGGCATCCCGGTAAACCGACAAAATGCCATTTATGATCGTTTCGTTCAGTCTGATCTTGACATTACCCGTGCACACGAAGGTTCCGGACTTGGACTCGCGATTTCCAAAGCATACATTGAAATGTTGGGAGGAAAAATTTGGGTTGAATCGGAAATTAACAAAGGAAGTACATTTTATTTCACAACCCCATATAAACCTGTAAAACAGCAAGAAAGAAAATCTGAAAACAATCCGGTTTCATTTGATTCACTTTCAAAACCGCTGAATATCCTTATTGCTGAAGACGATGAAATCAGTTTCCTATATCTTGAAAATTTACTTTTGCATAAAAACATTCATACGATCAGAGCTTGTGATGGTTTGGAAACCCTGGAAAAACTAAATTCAATAACTCCTGACATTGACATTTTACTATTAGATATCAGAATGCCTGGTATTTCAGGGATTGAAGTTGCCCAAAAGATACGTAAAAATAACGATTCTATACCCATTATAGCACAAACAGCTTATGCATTTGCAGAAGAAAGAATTAAGATCCAAAAAGCAGGCTTTAATGATATAATTTCAAAACCAATCAACAAGCATGAACTAATTAAAACCATACTTAAATATGCAAATAGTTGAAAGCACATTTACCATATTACAAATTTCAACCTGAAAGACGGGCAAAATATGAATATTCATAATCAAATCTGATTTTCATCATCTCAATAACATTATATGGAAGAACCAATATTAAACGAAGCCAAAAAAGACTATCACCGTCCCATGCACACCGCTGAACATATCCTCAACCAAACCATGGTGCGGATGTTCGGATGCGCCAGGTCGGCAAATGCCCATATAGAAAAGAAAAAATCGAAATGTGATTATTATTTACCCTTGGCTCCCACGGAAGAACAAGTGGCTGAAATACAAAGAAAGGTGAACGATGTTATTGCTCGTCACCTTCCTGTGTATGAAGAATTATTGTCGCGGGAAGAGGCAGCAAAAATCGCTGATTTATCCAAACTTCCTGCAGATGTATCGGAAACCCTGCGAATTATTCGCGTCGGTGATTACGACGCCTGCGCCTGCATCGGACAGCATGTCTCAAACACATCCGAAATTGCACGGTTTGAAATCATCAGCCACGATTTTGAAAACGGACGCTGGCGAGTAAGATTTAAATTGGTAGAGGATTAATCTTCGTCGAATTTAATTACTTCTACCGGACAGCTATCGGCTGCTTCCCTGATTTCACTTTCGTAATCAGTGTAGTTCACACCTTCTTTCGCATGTGAAATATCCGTGATTTCGAACACTTCAGGACACAAACTTTCGCAAACGCCACAGGATGTACAATCTTCTTCTACCCATACTTTCTTGATTCCCATAATTTTAAATTTTAAATTGATTTATTTTTTTACCACATTAGTTAAATTGGAACTTTTGCAGATTCAAAATCACAAATATCTGAAAAAGTTTTGAATAAAAAACATTATTTCAATAGTTCTTCCACTTTTTGCCAATTAACAACATGCCAGAAAGCTTTGGTATAATCGACCCTTTTCGACTGGTATTTTAAATAATAAGCATGTTCCCAAACATCAATCGCGAGCACCGGTTTACCTTTTGCCTCAGCAAACGACATCAGAGGATTATCCTGATTAGGTGTTGATACAATTTTCAATTTTCCACCTGCATCTTTGATAAGCCATGCCCAACCGGAACCAAAACGGGTAGCTGCTGCTTTTTCAAACTCTGTTTTAAAACTGTCAATAGAACCGAAGTTAGCAATCAGCGCTTTTTCCACAACCGGTGTCATTTTGCTCTTTGAAGAAGGGGTAAGTAACTCCCAGAATAACACATGATAGTAATAACCTCCCCCGTTGTTTCTTACAGCAGTTTGAATATCAGCAGGTATTTCTTCAAAATGTCGAAAAATTTCAACTAAATCCTTTTTAAATAATTCGGGATATTTACTTAGCGCTGCATTGAGGTTGTTGGTGTAAGCCGCATGGTGGTTGTTGTAATGTATGTACATCGTTGTACTATCGATGTAAGGTTCCAAATCGGCATAGCTGTAATTTAACTGTGGTAATTTGTATTGGGCTTGTGCTGTGAAACCTACCGTGAATGCTACGAGTAATAATAATTGAAGTTTTTTCATAAAATTATTTGTTTTATTAATTTTGAAATTAACTTTTTAAGACCTGTCAGTTTTTTAAGACCTGACAGGTCTGGTTAATTGTTTTATAACTACATCAAAAACAAAATTAGTTCTGCTTAGTTTATCAGCTCTCTTTATTTTAACATATTTTTTTAACTTAATTACCAAATTCCCTGTACTTTTTCAGGGATTTAACCGTTATTCAAACGAGACAACGCATCTGAAAACCATTTACAATCGAAAGGATGTAACAGAATGGTTTTATCAGGCCGATTATTTTTTTTATTTTTGTTGGATTTTATCAACTACAACTTTGATCCGGAAAGATTATGATTGATTATATAAAAGGGGAAATTACTGAATTGAATCCAACCTATGCTGTAATAGAAACTGCCGGCATAGGTTATTTTATCAATATTGCCTTACCGGTTTACTCGGTGCTGAACGGGCAAAAGATCGGTAAACTTTATGTATATGAAGCAATTAGGGAAGATGCTCATAATCTGTATGGTTTTATAAATCAATCTGACCGGCAACTATTTTTTATGCTGATTTCAGTATCGGGAATCGGAGCTAATACGGCCCGGATGATTATGTCTTCTTATGCAGTGCCCGAAATTCAGCAAATGATCGCGACCGGAAATGCTGTTGCGTTGAGCTCAATTAAAGGAATCGGAGCAAAAACAGCACAACGCATCATCGTAGATCTGAAAGATAAAATCATTAAACTAAATATTGTATCCGATATCGATTTACCACAGCAGACAGTATCCGGTGAGCTACGCGATGAAGCTGTTTCTGCCCTCGTGATGCTGGGTTTTGCAGCCAATGTTTCACAAAAGGCTGTTGATGGTATTCTGAAATCACAGTCGGATATTACCGTTGAACAACTCATCAAACTGGCGTTGAAAAATATCTGATGTTTAGTCCGTTTTTCTCATTTAGCAGTAAACTATGGTTTTGAAATCAAGGACATTATTTCTCACCCTCTTTTTCCTGGTAATTTTAGGTTCTGTGTCAGGCGTTCTGAATACATTATCTGAACCGGAGCTGCTGTATCAGGAACCTGCCATTCAAACGGAAAACATACAGGATATTTCAACACCGAAAGACTTCAACATCAGCAAAACTACCCTGGATAATTTTGAAACGATCCAACAACAGGTACCGATGGATGCACCTCTTCCGGAAAATGTTAAAACCATCGTAGAATATGATATTCGTTCCGGAAATTATGTTATGCGTACCCGGGTGGGTGACATGGAAATTACTACTCCTTTTACGCTTACAGACAAAGAATATTACGATTTTTCAGCCAAAAACGAACTAAATGATTACTGGAAAGAACTGAATGCCAAGGCAGAAGTAAATAATGAAGAGAAATTTTCCATTACAGATATTAAATTTGATATTGGCAAAGCTGATAAGATTTTCGGACCGGGTGGAGTTCAAATTAAAACCCAGGGTTCGGCCGAGCTAATTTTTGGCGTTAAAACCAACAAACTGGATAATCCGGCTTTGACTGAGCGCATGCGTAAAACAACTATGTTCGATTTCGATGAAAAAATTCAGATGAATGTAACCGGTAGTGTGGG
This sequence comes from Paludibacter sp., assembly GCA_028705705.1. Lineage (GTDB taxonomy): Bacteria > Bacteroidota > Bacteroidia > Bacteroidales > Paludibacteraceae > Paludibacter. The sequence continues at coordinate 6,054 of JAQWCZ010000037.1, read as the reverse complement.
TGATAAAGTGAATTTCAATTTGAATTACAATACTGAATCGACTTTTGACTTTGATCAGAAATTAGTTAAATTGAATTACAAAGGGAATGAAGATGATATCATTCAAAGTATTCAGGCAGGTAATGTAAGCATGCAACTCAACAGTTCATTAATTTCCGGGAGTACTGCTCTTTTCGGTTTACGAACAGATTTACAATTTGGGAAGTTAAGTGTTTCAGCCATTGCTTCTCAGCAGGAATCCGAAACCAAAACGGTAAGTTCACGCGGTGGTGCTCAAACGACAAAATATGAGGTTAACATTGACAATTACGACGAAAACCGGCATTTTTTCATCGGACATCATTTCCGTGACAACTTCGAAACGGCGATGAGCAGATTGCCTATCATTTCATCCGGTATCACCATCAATAGAATAGAGGTGTGGATAACCAATAAACGCGCTAACTACGACGAAGCGCGGAATATCATTGCCTTTATGGACCTGGGTGAACATAAACGCATCGACAATACACACTGGCAACCAAAGGGTTCCACATTGAATCCACATAACGATGCCAATACACTTTATCAGGAAATTAAAGATTTGGGAGATGAAGTGCGTGATATAAAAAGAACCAATGCCGTACTCGCCGCCAATCTGGATGGTTTTGGCATCAACGGAGGTGAAGATTATGAAAAAATTGAAAGCGCCCGCCGACTAAATCCGTCAGAGTATAGTTTCAATCCGACCCTGGGAATATTATCGTTAAGGAGCACGCTAAATCCGGATGAGGTTATCGGGATTGCGTATGAATACACGCAGGGAGGTAATGTATATCAGGTAGGTGAGTTTTCGACCGATCAGGTTCAGGCACCTAATGCCCTGATTGTAAAACTGCTGAAGGGAACTTCTCAGTCACCACAAATAGCCACCTGGGACCTTATGTTGAAAAATGTGTATTATTTAGGTGCCATGCAAATGCAGCAGGAAAATTTCGAATTAAACATTGTTTACCGCAACGACTCCATTGGTACAAACCTGCGTTATATAAACGAGGGTAACATCAACAATCAACTCTTAATCAGGGTTATGAACCTTGATAGGTTAGATTTAAAGCAAAACAATAATCCCGATGGAAAATTCGATTATATAGAGGGATATACCGCCTTTTCATCCAATGGCAGAATTATGTTTCCAGTGCTGGAACCTTTTGGTTCACATTTGAAAAAAATGATTGGAAATGATCAGATTGCAGAAAAGTACGTCTTTCAGGAGCTTTACGACTCAACTTTAGTCGTAGCCAGGGAACTAAGTGAGAAAAACAAGTTCATGATAGAAGGAGAATACAAAGCCAGTAGTGGATCTGAAATTCGCCTGAATGCCATGAATGTACCCAGAGGATCTGTGACTGTTACTGCCGGAGGAGCTACTTTGCAGGAAAATGTGGATTATATTGTTGACTACACCATGGGAACTGTCAATATTATCAATCAGTCGATTATTGAATCCGGAACCCAGGTGGATGTAAAACTCGAAAATCAGTCCATGTTCAACTTGCAACGCAAAACCATGCTTGGCACACACATGGAATATCAGTTCAGTAAAGACTTTTCGCTGGGTGGAACCATTATGCATCTGAAGGAAATGCCGCTGACCAAGAAAGTCAACACCGGCAACGAACCCATTGCCAATACCATCTGGGGGTTGAACACCGCCTGGAAAGGACAATCGCAATGGCTGACCAACATGCTAGACAAACTACCTTTCGTGGATGCAACAGCACCTTCGACCTTTGCTCTTAATGCCGAATTTGCACAGCTTTTACCCGGGCATCACAAGGCGGTTGGCTCAGATGGTTATGCTTACTTAGACGATTTTGAATCTACCAAAACAAGTTTCAACCTCAATTATCCGTTTAACTGGTATCTGGCAAGTACACCTTCCATGTTTCCGGAATCTGCATTGAGCAATCAGGTGGCTTATGGCAATAACAGGGCTTTGATGGCCTGGTATTTTGTCGATCCGCTGTTAAATCAGGATAAACCTTCTACTCCTCCCAACCTGCGTAATAACCTGGAATCACAGTCCAATCACTATACCCGTACCGTTCTCATACCTGAGTTATTTCCCAACAGGGAAACACCAACAAACCTGACGACCAGCATGACAATCATGAATCTTTCTTATTACCCTTCCGAAAGAGGGCCATATAACTTAGATGTAGATGGAATGGATGAAAACGGTCAGTTGAAATTTCCGGAGAAACGATGGGGAGGAATCATGAGGAAGTTAGATGTAACCGATTTTGAAACATCCAATATTGAATACATTGAATTCTGGATGATGGATCCGTTCATCTATAATGATGGTAGTGACAAAGGCGGTGAATTGTATTTTAACCTGGGTGACATTAGTGAAGATGTGTTGAGAGACGGTAAAAAATTCTTTGAACATGGTTTGCCATTAGATGATGATCCGACTAAAACTGAATCAACAGTCTGGGGAGTCGTACCCCGTACCCAGTCAACCGTAACCGCTTTTGACAATACCGCTGGAGCCAGAGCCAAACAAGATGTTGGATTAAATGGTATTCCAACCGAAAAAGAATTTGTTTTTCCGGTATACCGTAATTACGTGGACTCGGTATTGGCAAAAGTAGATGCTTCCACCCGTCAAAAGATGCAGGAAGATCCTTTTTCACCTTTGAATGATCCAGCAGGGGATAACTACAGATTTTACAGAAATCCGGAATACGATCAAAATGAGGCTGATATATTAACAAGATACAAACGTTTTAATGGAACAGAAGGCAATTCACCGGATGCCACCAACAGTGATCTGGTTTATACAACCACCGCTACATCTATCCCCGACAATGAAGACATTAACAACGACAATACCCTGAATGAATATGAAAGATATTATCAGTATCGTGTTGATTTAAAGCCGGATAAAATGCTGGTCGGCACAAACTACATCACGGATAAAATTACTTCCAACGTTAAATTAAACAATAATAAGATCGAACAGGTAAGCTGGTATCAGTTTAAAATCCCGTTGAGAGAATTTGATGATAAAGTCGGTAATATCCGTAATTTTAAATCCATCCGTTTCATCCGCATGTTTATGACTGGTTTTGAAGAGGAAAAACACTTGCGTTTTGCTACTTTGGATCTTGTAAGGGGAGAATGGAGAAGTTACACTAAAATATTGCATGAACCCGGAAAAACTCCTGTGTCTAATGGAAAGTTAGATGTACAGGCTGTGAATATTGAGGAAAACTCGGAAAAAACACCGGTTAATTATATACTGCCCCCGGGAATAACACGGGCTACTGATCCGGGGCAACCACAGTTACTCCAACAGGATGAACAGTCAATGTTGATGAAAGTTTACGATTTAGCTCCTGGTGATGCAAGAGCCGTTTATAAAAACACTGCTTATGACATGCGACAGTACAAGCGTCTTCAGATGTTTGTACATGCGGAAAAGTTGTTGAATGACGAATATAATATAAAAGACAATGAACTGACATGCTTTATCCGCATGGGATCCGACATGGTCAATAATTATTATGAATATGAAGTTCCCCTGATATTGACTCCACATGGTATGTACAGCTCAAGCAATTCACGTGACAGAGAAGTTGTTTGGCATCCTGACAACATGATTGATTTTCCTTTTGAGGCATTAACAGATGTCAAGCTCCAAAGGAATAAAGCGAAAGGAAATTCACAAGCTATCACAAATTTAACCCCATTTACTGTTGCCGACCCTAAAAAACCGCGTAATAACATAACTGTTGTAGGTAATCCATCCATTGCTGAAGTTGAAAACATCATGGTTGGTATTCGGAACAAAAGCAACAATATTAAATCTGCCGAAATATGGGTGAATGAGCTGCGCATGTCACAATTCAACGAAGAGAGTGGTTGGGCTGCGATGGCGAATCTGGCTGTCGGTTTGTCTGACCTGGGAAACATTAACTTTGCCGGTCGTGTCGAAACAGCCGGTTACGGTAGTCTGGAAAGCAACGTGATGGAAAGAAGAAATGATGATCTCTACCAGATGAATTTTTCTACATCGCTTGAGCTGGGAAGATTTTTACCAAAAGAAGCCAAGGTGCAATTACCTGCTTATTTCTCTTATACAAATGAAACACTTAGTCCAAAATACAACCCGTTGGATCAAGATGTAACCCTTGAAGAAACACTCGGGAATCTGGATAACGGTGCAGAAAGAGATTCTCTGTTGATGATTTCTCAAACGGTACATACTTCCAAAAATTTTACCATATCATCAGCTAAAGTGAACATCAAAAGTAAAACCCCGCAGTTTTACGATCCGGCAAACCTTTCTTTTTCATATTCACATTCAGAAACCAACCAACACAGTGCTGAAGTGGAACAAAATTTGATTAAACAGGAAAAAGCGTCCATAAACTATAACTTTAGTTTTGAAAATAAACCCTTTGAACCATTCAAAGAAGTAAAAGGATTGGATAAACCGGCATTTAAACTGATTAAAGAACTTAATTTTAATTATTTGCCTAATTCTATTGGTTTTAATACCAACATGAGCAGGCAATATTCACAAATAAAATTACGTGATTTTAATACTGAATACAGTGAGAATTCAGGGAATGATGCCCTGAATGTGACATTCAGTAAAGATTTTATGTGGAACCGGCAATTTGATATTAAATGGGATTTAACAAAAACATTGAGATTTAGTCTGCAAACAGCCACCAATGCCATCATTGAAGAGCCTTATTATACCCCGGAATTTGGAAAAGAATATTACGAACAATGGCGGGATACTGTTTGGTCAAACATCCGCAAATTGGGAACGCCTTACACTTATCAGCAGGTATTTACTGCTTCCTGGGGAATACCGGTAAACAAGATTCCATTATTGGACTGGATTACATCAGTCAACACTTCCTATAATGCAAACTACAACTGGAACCGTTCAGCCAGGTTGAAAGATGCGGATGATTATGGGAATACCGCAACCAGTACTCGTTCGTATCAGATTGATGGTCAGTTTAACTTAGAAACCCTCTACAACAAATCAGATTATCTGAAAGAAATAAATTCAAGATTCACAGGCAATCAAAGAAAAGTTCCGAATCCCAATTTCAAACCTAAAACATACAACGAGGTTGTCAACATCGAAAAGGGCAAGAAAACGACAGTAAGACACCGCCTGGGAAGCACTAATTTTAAACTGAGTGCTACCGACAAACAAGGCAATATAATTAAACTGAAATACAATACCGTCAACCCATCTGATATTGAAATTCTGAGTTTACTTGATCTTGACAGCGTTTCTGTTACCCTGGTTACTTATGATCCGAATGTGAGGACAGTAACGCAAAACATAACAGATATTGCCACCCGTGTATTGATGTCAATTCGCAGGGGTTCAGTTACCTACCGTGAAACCAATAGCATGGTGATACCCGGATTTTTACCCAATGCCGAGATTTTTGGTCAACAGGTAATGGATAACGGAATGTATGCCCCCGGATTAGACTTTGCTTTTGGTCTGCATCACGACAACACAATCAGCAATGCCATTGACCAGGGTTGGTTGTTTATGAGTGATTCCATCATCAATCCGGCTAACACGGCTCTGACATCCGATTTAGATCTGAAAATGAATTTGGAGCCTATACCCGGACTCAAAATCGACTTGAATGCCAAAAGATACGAAGCATCTAATACCACAATTCAGTATATGTTCCCGGGCATGCCAACAACCTTCAACGGAAGTTTCAATATCACGCAGGTTGCGTTGGCAACTGCTTTCAAACCCATTGGTACAGCCGAAAATAACTATAATTCAGATGTTTACAATCAATTCTTAGAGAACCGTGCTTTCTTCAGAAATAAATTAAACGCCCAATATAAAGGCACCCGTTATCCTACAACAGGATTTTTAAGCGATTATCCTATAGAATTTTACGATGATGACCCCAATAAAAAAGAATTCAGCCTCAATTCATCAGAAGTATTGATCCCTGCATTTTTATCAGCTTATACCGGAAGAAAACCTGACAGGATGGAAAC
>JAQWCZ010000036.1 GCA_028705705.1 Paludibacter sp. | reverse complement strand
CAGGTAAAGCCGGGTACCACCTATTTATTGAAAGCAGAGATTAACAACAAAACAGTTTATGCCCAAACAACAGTACCGGCTGAAAGCGGTGAAATTATTCAGGGAGAATGCACAATTGTGTCCGATCAGGCAGGCGGTTCTGTCAATGGCACCCATTATACTGAAAATTTATGTGTTCTTATGCTTAAAATAAAATTACCAAATAACCGAAGTTACGGATGCTATTTAACCGCGTTTTCTAATAGAATTGATGGCTTTCCATTTCTTACATCTGAATCTTATTTGGAACCGAATTTCGTTGTAAATAAAAGTATCAGTTCATTCGATGTCAATATCATCACAGTTGATTCAAACTTGAAAAAGTTCATGTTAGCAGAGAGTGTAAATTCAAATATGTTTGATAGTAATGATATAGTGGATGTGCTTGGTTCTTATGGAGGAGTTTACCCTGCTTTTTCAAATATTGAAAATGGAGTAGGTGTATTTGGAAGTTTTGTAAAAAAAAGCAGATTAATTATTGTAACCAATAAATAGATAAATTATGCTTAAACAGAAGATGATACTTTGTTTGTTATCAACAGTATTGTGTGTTTTTACGGCAGAAGCACAGGCTAATGCTAAACAATATGAACTTAAAGGTAAAATCATTGATAATCGAAGTAAAAAAGGTATCAGTCAAATTCCGATGTTTATTAAACCATTCAACAAAAAAATCGATGCTAATAAACAAGGCGAATTTCTGTTTAAATTTCGAAAAGGTGAATATACATTTATTGTTGATTTTTATCCTTTCAAAAAGAAAGAGATTAAAATTGACCTTCAATCTGACACTACGTTGATTATTGAACTTTTTTCTGATGCGGGTTCAATTTACATTCCGGAAGTAGAGGTTTTTTCAAATAAATTAATATCTAAGTTGTCTACAGGAATAGAACAAATAGATCGGAAAACTTTGCAGGTTTTACCTGCATTAATCGGGGAGCGTGATATTCTGAAAGCATTGGCTCAATCAGCCGGTATTTCATCCAGTAGCGAAGGGGCAGCAGATTTACAAGTCAGAGGAGGAACACATGGTCAAAATCTTTATTTACTTGACGGAGTGTCATTGTATTCAACAGAGCACTTCTTTGGTTTGGTTTCGGCTTATAATCCATTGATTATTAAATCGGCTAAACTGTACAAATCAGGTTTTCCTGCAGCATATGGAGGTAAAGTCTCGTCGGTTGTAGATGTCTTAACTGAAGATGCTGATTTGGACAAATTACTCGGTTCTTTCGACATAAGTCTGTTGTCGAGCAAGCTATATCTGAATTTACCGGTTATAAAAAACAAACTTTCGTTTGCCATATCAGGTCGTATTTCAAATTATAGTTTAGTAAACCTGAGTTCATTATTGGGTAACACAGCAGAAAATGCAAAATATAATCTTTATTTTGGTGATATTAATGCCAATCTTTATTGGAAATTATCAGATAATGATCAAATAAAAATCACCTGGTTTAATAATAGTGATGGTTTCGAGATTACAAATAAAGAATCTCTTTACATTACTGACTCATGGATCAAAAATGCACAACAAAACATCGGGGTAAATTGGTATCATACACTCTCAAAGCGAACTCAAAATCATTTCATGGCGTATTTTGATCAATATACTTTCAACTATGGCATGTCAAATGTCGAATTAAACGAAAAAGTCAAAAATATTTGCGAAATGATATCCGGCATTAATTCAATCGGAATCTCTGAAAAACTAACATCTTCAATCACTCATAAATTGAAATTGAACAGTGGAATTTCAGTTAAATCGATTGGATTCATGCCATTTATGCAACAGATTACTGACAAAACTATTAATCAGATTGAGACTACCAGCCTGATCAGATTATCAGAAATTGTTGCTTTCTCTGAATTGGGTTGGGCTTTTTCTCCGAATCATCAATTAAGTACGGGGTTGAGATTAAGCGTTACAGGAAATACTGATTATCAATTTTACGATCTGGAACCACGTGTGAATTATCTCGGGAAATTCAATAATAATTTTTCAATAAATGCTTCTGTTGACAAATTAAATCAACCGATACACCGTTTGGCAAATCCTGGATTGGGAATGCCAATTGAATTGTTTCTACCTTCAGGGAGTAATCTGAATCCTCAAACTTCCTGGAATTACTCCTTTGGTGTAGCCAAGGACTTTGCTAAAAAAAATAATACAGTATCATTCAAAGCAGATATATGGTATAAAACATTTCAAAATATTACGGAATTCAAAGATGGGATAGATGCCCTCAGTGTTATGTATTATAAACTTGATATAGCAAATTATCCAAACGAATATGTAACTCAGGGCAAGGGTAAAGCTTATGGGATAGATTTAATGGGAAGTATTTCAAATAAACGCTGGACATTATCCTCATACTACACATTGATGCAAGCTATCAATCAATTTGATGATTTAAACTTTGGGAAACCTTATGCTGCATCAACTGATATCAGGCATTTATTTAATATCACTTTTAAACGAAATTTCTCATCAAAATTTACTATGGTGTTAACCTGGCAATATAATTCAGGAAAGCCGATTACAGTTCCAACACGTTTATTTCAATATCCGGTACTTAATATATTTAATGGGGAGTTATCAAATAACTATGTTAGATTTTTAGCAATTGAGGATAAAAGAAACAATTATAGAACAAGACCATTTCACAAATTGGATATTTCGTTCACAAAAGAATATCAGGCCTTTAGAAAACACGATGCAGTCTTCTCTTTTGGAGTCTACAATGCTTACAACCAGGCTAATCCATATATTTATTACTTGAGCAGAAAATGGGACTCTGAAGGGACTTACAAACCTGTATTGAAATCTATGCAAATGTTTCCAATTTTACCTTCAGCATCCTGGTCAATGAAGTTTTAAAATTTATTGTCGTATAATTATGAAATATGTTTCTTTAAATTCTACTATACAATCTTATACCAACCCTGCAGCTTTCAGAATCTCTTCCATCTCCAGCTGCACCTTTTCCGCTTCTGATCTTGCCGCTTCAGCGAAATCTTTTCCGGAGGACGCATAGATAATCTGACGGGATGAATTGACCAACAAGCCGCAAGAGGCGTTTAATCCGTATTTGGCCACTTCCTGCAGACTGCCTCCCTGTGCCCCGACACCGGGAACCAACAGGAAATGATCCGGTATGATTTGTCTGATTTCTCTCAGCATATCCGCTTTGGTAGCGCCCACCACATACATCAGGTTGTCGCTTGTACCCCACTGTCGCGATGTCTTGAGTACTTTTTCGAATAACTTCTCCCCGCTTTCGGCATCCTGCATAAACTGAAAATCAAAAGCCCCTTTGTTGGAAGTCAGCGCCAGCAAAATAACCCATTTATCTTCGTAAGTCAGAAACGGCGTTACCGAATCTTCACCCATATAAGGCGCAACGGTCACGGCATCGAAGTCCATATTACCCAGAAAGGTACGGGCATACATGGCCGAGGTATTCCCGATATCACCCCTTTTGGCATCGGCAATGATAAACTGATCGGGATAGTTTTCGCGGATATAATCGACAGTACGTTCCAGCGCCTCCCATCCCTGCAACCCTAAGCTTTCGTAAAATGCCAGATTGGGTTTATAGGCAACACACAAATCAGCCGTTGCATCAATAATCGCTTTGTTGAAGGTGAAGATGCTGTCGTTCTCTTCGTCAAATAAAAACTCCGGGATTTTCTTGATATCCGTGTCTAATCCTACGCATAGAAAGGATTTCTTGCGCTGGATGTTCTTAAATAACTGATTTTTGTTCATTGGGCATATGTTTTTGGGGTGTATGCAATGTGGCACAAATTGTTTTCAATGGGCGTATGCGATTGTTCTTGTTTTTCAATGGGCGTATGCGATACGCCCCTACGGGAAACATTATAACTCGCTTTCTTTTAAACGTTCGGCATTTTCCGCCACGATCAACTGGTCGATGACTGACTGGATATCGCCATTCATGAAGGCCGACAGGTTGTAAATGGTATAATTGATGCGGTGATCGGTGATTCGTCCCTGCGGATAATTATAAGTCCGGATTTTTGCCGAACGGTCACCGGTAGAAACCATGGTTTTACGCTTCGAACCAATTTCATCCAGGTATTTCTGGTGTTCGATGGCATAAATACGCGACCGCAGTTCGACCATCGCCTTGGCTTTGTTTTTATGCTGCGATTTCTCATCCTGACACTGCACTGTGATGCCGGTTGGGATATGCACCAGTCGAATGGCTGAATAGGTCGTGTTAACCGACTGTCCACCGGCACCCGACGAACAAAAAGTATCCACCCGTACATCTGATTCCTTCAGTTCGATGTCGAACTCTTCAGCTTCGGGCAACACCGCCACCGTAGCAGCAGAAGTATGTACACGACCCTGTGTTTCTGTCTGCGGAACCCGCTGCACCCGATGCACGCCCGATTCATATTTCAGTGTACCATACACCTGTTGACCTGATACCGTAAAAATGATTTCCTTGTATCCTCCTATTGTTCCTTCTGAAAGGCTGGTAACTTCCAGTTTCCAGCCTTTCGACTCGCAATAACGAGTGTACATCTTAAATAAATCGCCGGCAAAGATAGCTGCTTCATCACCACCGGTTCCACCCCTGATTTCGACAATGGCATTTTTACCATCCTCCGGGTCAGCCGGAATCAGCAACAATTTTATCGCCTCCTCTATTTGTGGAATTTTCGGCTCAATCGCTTCAATTTCAGCTTTGGCCATTTCCCGCATTTCCGGGTCTGATTCAATATCTAATATCTCTTTTGCTTCTGCCAGATGCGACAAAGCCAATTTATATTCATCACGGGCCGTAAGGATTTCTTGCAGATCATGATACTCCTTATTCAGTTTAACAAAGCGTTTCTGATCTGAAATAACAGACGGATCAGTGATTAAAGTCGATATTTCGTCAAATTTATGCTGTAAAGCATCTAGTTTTTCTATCAATGAAGTTTCTGCCATGTGTAATTAATAAGATACATATTCATCGTGTAGTTTCAACGCGTACTCAATGCAATCAGGATTATCAACATCTATAAGTCTCGGGTCAAGTTTGGGTATTTTCAGTTCCATTCCCGGAGAAATATCATTGGGTGAATTCAATAAGTCGCGGTTTGCTTCAAAAATATACACCCAAAACTCTTTCACACCATAATGTCGCTCAGCAATTCGGGTTAACCTGCTGCCGGAAATTACCTTTTCGGTTGCAATAAACTCATTATATACACGAGGTTGATCAAAAATCGACAGACTTTTATCTACTTGTTCCTGAATCATACTCTCTTGTTGCATGGTACTATCCGTTCTCAATGATATACTATCTGTAATAATACTGTCTGACAGGATACTATCGGTGTAAAAGTCTTCAGGTGTCTTTAATATTTCATCCTGGAATTGAACAACTTCTTGTTTAACAGGGCGACGGGACTTAAGATATTTAGTCAAAGCTGAAAAAACATTAAAATCAATTAAAATATATACCAACAAGCCACCTGCCATAATAGCAATAAACAAAAGATCCAATTTGTTTGTTTTCAAAGTTTTAGAAAACCTTCTCGTGTTTTCCGGATGAAAATCATCGGTTGCATTTAGTATCCTTTTAGGTTTGGATTGTATTGGTTTTGTGTTATTTTCAATTGGATTGGAGTTAACAACCCGACTTGGTTCTTTAACCGGAACCGATTCTTTAATTGGTTGTGATTCTTCAACTGGAACTGAGAATTCAACTGGAACTGAGAATTCTGCAGGTTGTGATGCTTCAACAGAAACAATATTTTCAACTGTATCTAAATTCTCAACAAGACTTGATTCTTCGGTACTTTCTGTTTCATCATTTTCAGCTATATCAATGTCCGATTGCTCTTGGGATTTTTCACTTTCTGTTTTATTCAGTGCATTTATTTCAGATAAAATATCTTTAATTTCATTGGCTTGCTCATTAAAAAGTTTCAAAGGAATCTTGTTTAGATCTTCTTGTACATTTTGATCCGTATCGCCATCATCAAGTAATACCGGTTGAAGATGTGCATAAGGTTCATTGGCAAGTTCTTTCAGTTCAACATCAGGTATAAATACAACTTTATGGTATCCATCAATGATAATTTCGGCACCGGTATTAACATCCACACTTTTTCTCGGTTCATTCCACTGAAGTTTAAATGTACCCAGCCCGTTAATTTTCACATTATCCTGTGACATCAGAGCTTCTTCAATAGTCATAATGAGGGCTTTCAGAAAATCATCCGCCATTTTCTTGCTTACTGCAGTATGCTGTGCAATCAATTCAACAATTTCTGCTGCATTCATTTTGTCTTTATTCATGATGCGGGATGTCTTTAAGTTTAACCTTTAATGTTGAGCTTTGACGAAAATTCACTACTTGTTTGGGAGGTATTAGTGTGCGGACTTGTGTAGCCGGGTGCACAGAAAGCCTTTCTTCTTTTCTTTTGAACTCAAAAGATCCAAAACCCTGAAAACTAATTGTATTTTCGGCAACTAATTGTGATTTGAGAATGTCAACGGTAGCCTGCAACATATTTTCAATTTCATGCTCCGGTTGATTCAGTTTTGAAGCAATAGCAGCAACCAATCCTTTGTGTTTCATTATTAAAATTATTTCTTAATTTAAATGTCTAATGTCTACGGCCTGAAGACGGTTGACGGTTGACTGATTATCTTCCGTACAAATCAAATTCCGCAGCACCCACTATTTCAGTTTCATAAAATTCACCTACTTTCACACCTTTAGTATTCACAGGAATGAGTACTTCAGGGTCAACTTCAGGTGAATCAAATTCAGTTCTGCCAATAAAATAATCGTCTTCTTTTCTGTCGATGATTACCTTTAGTTTTGTTCCAATTTTTGTCCTGTTTATTTCACCAGCAATTTCCTGTTGAAGCGACATAATTTCATCCATTCTTTGTTGCTTTACTTCCTCCGGAACATCATCGTGATAATGCTTATAAGCATAAGTACTTTCTTCATGAGAATAAGCAAAAGCACCCAAACGCTCAAAACGTGCAAAACGTAAAAACTCTTTCAATTCATCAATATCAGCTTCTGTTTCACCGGGATGACCCAGTAGCATAGTTGTTCTGAGGTGAATACCGGGGACTTCCTCCCTGATGCGTTTAATTAACTCATATGTTTGTGCCTTTGTAAAATTTCTACGCATAATACCCAGCATGTTATTACTAACCTGTTGCAAGGCAATGTCGAGATAACGGCAGACATTTTCTCTTTCACGCATCACTTTCAGTATTTCATACGGAAAATGAGCCGGATAGGCATAATGCAGCCGGATCCATCCTACACCGGGGATATCCGACAAACGTTCCAGTAGTTCTGCCAGCTTCTGTGTTTTGTACCTGTCGATTCCATAATACGACAAATCCTGAGCAATCAACTGGAATTCTTTCACACCTTTGTCCACCAGCATTTTTACTTCCGCTTCCAAATCATCCATGGATCGGGAACGGTGCTTTCCTGTAATCAAAGGAATCGCACAATAGGAGCATGTCCGGTTACAACCTTCCGAAATTTTCAGGTAAGCATAATGTGCCGGTGTGGTCAGAGATCGTTCCAGACGAAGATCTGCCCGATATTCCTGTCCCAAATCAGTCAGTATTTCGTTGTAATTGAACTTTCCAAAATACTTATCAACTTCCGGAATTTCTTGTTGTAATTCGGTAAGATATCGTTCAGATAAGCATCCCATTACATATAACTTTCCTATTTTCCGTTTTTTTTTCAGGTCAGCCAACTGCAGAATCATATTCACACTCTCTTCTTTGGCATCGCCAATAAATCCGCATGTATTCACGATGACTACCTCGCCATTCGGTTTTTCCACATCATGATTGACTTGATAACCCAGTGCGTCAAACTGTCGCATCAGTTGTTCTGAATCCACCAGGTTTTTAGAACATCCCATCGTGATGATATCGACTTTCCCTCGCTTCATCCTTCAAACAAAGTAGCAACAAACGCATCCCGGTCGAACACCTGCAAGTGTTCCATTCCTTCACCCAAACCGATGTATTTCACCGGGATTTTAAATTGATCAGAAATTCCGATTACCACACCCCCTTTTGCTGTGCCATCCAGTTTTGTAATGGCCAGTGCATTTACATCCGTCGCTTTGGTAAACTGTTTGGCCTGCTCAAATGCATTTTGTCCGGTCGAACCATCCAACACCAGCAGCACTTCCTGCGGAGCATCAGGGATCACTTTCTGCATTACATTCCGGATTTTGGTCAACTCGTTCATCAGGTTCACTTTGTTATGCAATCGTCCAGCCGTATCAATAATCACCACATCGGCATGATTAGCTTTTGCTGAAGTCACTGTATCATAAGCAACAGAAGCCGGGTCGGAGCCCATTTTTTGTTTGATAACCGGCACTCCCACACGTTCTCCCCAAATCACCAACTGATCTACTGCTGCTGCTCTAAATGTGTCGGCTGCACCGAGGTAAACCGACTTCCCGGCCTTTTTAAACTGATAAGCCAATTTCCCGATGGTCGTTGTCTTACCTACCCCATTCACCCCCACAACCATGATTACATAGGGAGTTGATGGTAGCTGCGAGTCGAAATCTGCTACAACACCGGCATTATTTTCCGCAAGCAAAGCCGCAATCTCTTCTTTTAAAATCACGTTCAACTCGCTGGTGTTGATATACTTATCCCTGGAAACACGTTGCTCAATCCTTTCGATGATACGCAAAGTGGTTTCTACTCCTACATCCGAAGTAATAAGCACTTCCTCCAGGTTGTCAAGTACTTCGTCATCCACTTTCGATTTACCGACTACAGCCCGAGATATTTTGGAGAATACACTTTCCTTGGTTTTGGATAATCCCTGATCAAGTGTTTCTTTTTTTTCTTTACTAAAAAAACTGAATAAACCCATTTATATCATTGTTTTTGTGTACTGTAACTAATTAACAGTGGATAGTGGTTAGTGGATAGTTATTGGTTTTAAAAATTTAATAATTTAATGGTTTAAATGGTTAATGGCACTTTCACTGACCACTGACCACTAACCACTAAAAAAATCCTTGTCACAAAATTAAGCATTTTTTCCATAACCGGAAACAAAAATCCCCTCATTCAAATAAATGAGAGGACTAACTATATATTTTATATAAAGCGAACCAGCTATTTTGCCAGATATTCTTTCACTTTATCGTTATGAACCATTTCTTCCTGAAAAATATACGCACCGGTTTTAGGTGATTTAACCATTTTGATGACTTTCGCAAAAGAACGACCTTCACCCTTCTGCATCGATGCAACCGCTTTCTTTGCCATAATCTAATTTATTTTATTTCTTTGTGTACAGTTACTTTTTTTAATATAGGGTTGTATTTCTTCAACTCCATACGTCCTGGCGTATTTTTCCTGTTTTTCATCGTAATATAACGAGAAGTACCGGGCATACCACTTTCTTTGTGTTCGGTACATTCCAGGATAACCTGAACTCTTGCCTCTTTTGATTTCTTTGCCATGTTAAAATTTCCTCCTTAAATTATGCGTATAAAAACCCTTTTTCAGCAGCTTTCTTAATGGCTGCATCCAATCCTAATTTGTTGATGGTGCGCAAACCTGCAGCAGAAATCTTCAGGCTAATCCACATGTCTTGTTCCACCCAATAAAACTTTTTTGTAAACAAATTTACATCAAAAGTCCTTTTTGTACGGCGCTTTGAGTGTGAAACATTGTTTCCCACCATCGCTTTTTTACCGGTTATCTGACAAATCTTTGACATTGCTATATCTTTTTGTTATTTACAACTTTTCGAAAACAGTGTGCAAAAGTACACTATTTTTTTTAATTCCACAAACAAATAAATATTATTTTCTCATAATTTTCAGGGAAAGTTAATTAGTGGTTAGTTTTTGGTATAAGTGTTTTTTCAACTAACTACTATCCACTGACCACTAATTCAAGTAACATCAACAACGCCATTTGCGTAGTGCGCTCTATATTGAGTTGCCGATCGAGTGAAAACTGAAACTTGCGACTGACAAGTGAATCTTTTGTTCCAACTGCAATCCAGACTGTACCGACTGGTTTTTCATCTGTACCTCCATCCGGACCGGCAATTCCCGTTGTAGCAATGGCATAATCAACCGACATCAGCTTTAATATACCCGAAGCCATCCGCTCTGACACCTCCCTGCTTACAGCACCATATTTGTTTAATAATGTAGCATCCACACCCAGCACATTCATTTTTATTTCATTACTGTATGCAACGACCGAACCTTTGAAATAAGCAGAACTTCCGGCTACGGTCGTAATGCGATGCGCAACATGTCCACCGGTACAACTCTCGGCTGTAGCCAGGGTTTTCCCTGATGCCAACAAATATCTACCTACCAGTTCTTCCAGTGTTATATCTTCTTCTACTATGATGGCATTCCCCAATATGAATTTCAAGAGATCAACCTGCCTGTCAATTTCATTTTTGGTAGCACTAAAATCATCCTGTACAGCACTCAGTCTCAGTTTCACAATATTGAAATTGTGTAGGTACGCCAGGTGAATCGACTCCGGTAACGCATTTTCCCAGTCTGCAATCTTCAATGCCAGCGCTGATTCAGGATATCCTGCAACCAACAATGTTTTGTGAATAATAGCCTGTGGTTGAAATTGTTTTTGCAATCTGGGGATGATTTCGAACTTCATCGCTCTTTTCATCTCATACGGAACACCGGGCATCGAGACAACTACTTTTTCACCTTTATCAAACCAGGTAATAGGTGCAGTCCCAATGGGATTAGATATGATGACCGCTTTATCGGGAACCATTGCCTGAGACTTAGTGAGCTCGTTCATGGCACGCATCCGATTTTTTAAGAGTAGTTCAATATCAGCATAGACCCGTGTATCAAAAACGAGCTTTGAATCAAAGTAATTACACAGGGTAAGTTTGGTAATATCATCTTTGGTCGGACCGATACCTCCCGTAAACAAAACTACTTCTGCTCTTTCCAGCGCCGCCTCCAACGCTTCGGTTATTTGTTTTTCGTCATCGTGTACCGATGTAATCTGCACAACTTCAAAACCGGCTTTATTTAGCTCAGCAGCCATCCAGGCGGAGTTTGTATCTACAATTTGCCCGATGAGAATTTCATCCCCAATGGTAATAATTTCAACCTGCATTGTTGTTTATTTTTGATTTAACTCTTTGGCTGCAATTTCTAATTGCTTATACCAATCTTGTCCGAATTTTCTAATCAGCGGTTCTTTCAAAAATTGATAAACCGGCACTTTCAATTTTCGTCCAAGATCAACGGCACAACTGCATATACTCCACTTGTGATAATTCACCGCGTGAAAATCATGGTACTGCTGTACCCTAACCGGATAAAGGTGACAGGATACCGGTTTGGAAAAATCCGTTTTATCTGCTCTGTAAGCTTTTTCAATAGCACATTTACACACGCCTGATTCATCGGTGTAGGTAAATACACATTCCCGACCATTAACGATGGAAGTAACCGGTTCATTATCTTCATCAATATAATAGATTCCCTGGTTGCGAATGACCTCTTTCGATACTGCTGTCAAATCATCCCAAATAAGTGGCAGGATTTCCTGGATTTTTTCAATTTCTTCCTGTTCAAGCGGAGCTCCGGCATCCCCTTCGATGCAACACGCACCTTTACATGCCTGAAGGTTGCATACAAATTGTTCCTCGAATAAATCGAAACTGATGATGGTGTCGTTAATTTGTAACACGTTGATAATAAATAAAAATAAAGCGCATCAAAAATAAATTTGACACGCTTTATCCTGTTCAATGTGAAATTTATTCCTGATTACTGTCTTTTCCTTCTTCTTCCGTGAATCCCGGATTTACCATTCCTGGTTCAGCTTGTTGAGCTTCCTGGTAAATTTCTTTGATTTCAGACTCATGCGTACCTTTGTCGTGCGAACGAAAACCCACGGCTGCAACAGAAAATATAACCAATGCAACTACCAGTGTCCAGGTTGCTTTTTCCAGAAAATCTGTGGTTTTACGAACACCCATGATTTGGTTCGATGAAGTGAAACCGGCTGCCAATCCACCTCCTTTGGAGTTTTGAACCAACACCAGCAAGGTCAGTAACAATGAAACGATTACAATCAGAATAATAAAAAAAGTGTACATATAGATTTTTTATTTTGAATTTGCGATGATTCTTTCCAAAAATCGAATTTGGTCTGCAAAGTAAATACTTTTTTTCGGATTTATCAAATTTAATTGCTTCAATATTTCAATTGCTTCCCTGTATTTCTTTTGCCTGATATACAGCCTGGATTTTTCCTCCATTGACATATCTTTTGTTTGTTGATCTTCAAATCTGAAATAATCAGGAACAG
>JAQWCZ010000313.1 GCA_028705705.1 Paludibacter sp. | reverse complement strand
AACCGCTGATAAAATTGGATCAATCAAACCTTCAGGTTCGGCACGCAAAGAAGAATCAGGACAAGAAGTCCAACGGGGGGCCTTTACTTTCCCATCCGCATCAAGAGGACGCCGGTTCGAAGCTACCTTATATACTTCTGCCTCTCCAAGACCTATATGCGTAACCGGGACCGCTTTTTCAACAGAATTCTTTACCGCCGTTTCGAGCCGGGTGATTACCGAAAGCACAAAACTGTCCTTCATATTACTGGCATAGGGCGCATCGTGCTGATGTATGACATGCACCGCCACCCGTTCGGGAACAGTACCGGCAGCAGTAGCAATCGCTGCTTTGAACGCGTCTTCACATTCATTTTTAATGCCAATCCAGTCGAACGCGACCAAAACGATGGGTTGTCCTGAACCAAACAACACCATTCCTTTGGCACGAAGACCCATATCGTAGGAGTTTAACACGGTTCCATAGGGCATTTTGTAACCGATTGGAGGTGTAACATCTATGTCGAAAACCGACACTTTCACATTCGGTTGATTGGTTGATTTCACTCCGGTAACAGCAATTGTATTTGACAGCAACACTGTGATCAGAAGTGATAAAGAAAATAACAATATCCGTTTCATGCCTTTAAATTTTGTTTTTTATTTTTTCAGCGTTATCCCTGATTTTGCCGATAGCATTCGCTATATAATCCATGTCGGATTTTGATCCCAGCAATATGTTTTGAGGAATCCAAACAGCTAATTCATTACATAACTTTTCATTCATCGGACATTTATTTTCTTCAGCATATTTATCATAATCCAATCGTTCTTTCGGATAAAATTTCTGGTAAAACTTGCTGTTGAAAGCGTTCTTCAGGAAAGGCAT
Organism: Paludibacter sp.; assembly: GCA_028705705.1. Lineage (GTDB taxonomy): Bacteria > Bacteroidota > Bacteroidia > Bacteroidales > Paludibacteraceae > Paludibacter. Next base: position 2,125 of record JAQWCZ010000313.1, on the reverse strand, counting down.
CTTGTTTAATTCGGTATATCCGCCCGAACAGGGAACTCCTTCAGCATTCAATGCTTTCAGGAATTTTTCTCTTGAAAGTCCCTTGAAGTCATCTGTTTTATATAAGAACGGGAAAAGGTGGAATGCTGCTTTGGTAACATTGGGAGTTAGTTTGTACGGAACAATACCCTCGATGTTTTGAATACGTGATTTAAGATAAGCCGCATTTTCATTTCGCAATTCAGTTTGTCCTTTTAAGCGCTCCATTTGCGCCAAACCGATAGCAGCCTGATATTCAGTAATACGCAGCTTTGTGCCTATCATCACTGTTCCGGCGCTTATCTGCCCGGCAGTGGAACCGTAGGGGTTTCCGTAATTATGATAGGAATAACAACGATCCATAAATTCATCATCATCACTAACTATTGCTCCGCCTTCGCCGATAGCCATGTTTTTGGAGTTTTGAAAACTATAGCATCCTGCATTTCCGAAAGTTCCCACTTTTTTCCCGTTAACCTCAGCCAGCCATGCCTGACAGGAATCTTCCACAACCAAAAGATCATGCTTCTTTGCAATCGCCATGATGCGTTCAATATCGCAGGGAAGACCCAAAATATGCACTGGAATAATGGCTTTGGTATTAGGAGTAATCTTTTCTTCAATCTTATCAGGATCCATTTGGAAAGTTTCGGGATCCACATCCACGAAGATCGGAATAGCTCCACTGAACAAAATACATGAAACTGAAGCGATGAAAGTATAGGAACTTACCAGCACTTCATCGCCCCAACCGATACCCAGTTGCGCCAAAGAGGTATTCAACGCGTTGGTGCCGTTGACCACCGCAAGACAACGTTTTGAACCGATCATCTGTGCCCATTTATGTTCAAACTCATCTACCAGTTTGTTTCGCGACCAAACCCCGCTGCGCATTACTTCCAGCAATCTTCTTTCGTCGGAGTCAGACTTCCAGACCGGCCATGAAGGCCAACCGGGACGGTAACCTTTAGGGTCCCCGCCCAAAACAGCCGGAGTGACAGCAGATGACATACCGGAAACATAATTCGCGAATGACGTATTGATAGAACTCATCCCGACAATAGTTCCCACGCCTGTCAATAAGCCCGTTTTAATAAATTTTCGTCGGGAAAGATCTTTTTTAGGTGATTTCATATATTTAAATTTTATTTTTCGCGGAACAACATTCACAGGATTATTCCGGAAATCCTACGAATGTTGTATTTTATTAATAATCACACACTTACTTATAGAAATCCACATGCATCAAACGTTTAGTTTTACACATGGAACTTTCACGTAAGTCTCATTTTTCTATCACTCAAAAACCGTCGGTGTAAAAGTTTCCAGCACAACTGCTCTGTCTCTGACGACCAGGGTATCTGTTGCCGAATAAGTATACGTTCCGGTTGAGAACTGATAACTCAGATATAGCGCATTACGCGGTTGATTTCCCCAGGAATCAGCATCCTTAACAAATTTTCCTGTACCTGTTATTGCATATCTGGAAGAAGCACTTTCTTTGATGATGCAATCTCCATCATCATTGAAATCGAGAAGCATACTGAGCGATCCCCTTATTTTTGTGCAATGGAGACCTGCCTGAACTGACACCTGATTCCTTGCTGAAGTATTAAGACGCCATAGCTCATTTTGTTCGATATAAGTAGTATGATAAACTGTTTCTTCAACCACATTATTTGAAACATCCTTCACTATGCTCACACCACGGTGAAGATACTGTGCATCATAAGGATTGATGAATTTGACAGCAAACATCGTATAATCCTTGGGAACTGCACCCCAATTTCCCACTATTCTGGGGTCGGGATTGGTAACAACTGCTTTGCCCTGCAAGATGGAATCGACATCCGAAGAACTGACAAGACGTAAAGGAATAACATAACCTAATTTTATTGCCAACGGATCGTCAAAAAAAGCATCAGTCAATTGTACCTCGATACCACCATTGAACTTTCCCGAAGGGATTGTTATCTTATCATTCGGGCTTAATGTATAATAAGCTGCCGGCATCACCCTGATTGTATCGGTCAAACTGGTAAATGTGGATGAGAACAGTACTTTATTACATAAACTTTCATCAATTTGTATGTTAAGCACGCTGTTT
>JAQWCZ010000312.1 GCA_028705705.1 Paludibacter sp. | reverse complement strand
TTGATGGTATGGGAGGCAAAGAAGGCTTTGTAAATAAATTAGATGCCTTGTTTTCGGTGAATTCAGCCTTACATGAAAACACTCCCATTGATGTGAGTGGTTTAATTGGACAGTATGCACATGGAAACGAACCGAGCCATCACGTGGCCTACCTTTATAATTATGGTGGTGCTCCATGGAAAACCCAGGAGAAAGTGAGTCAAATCATGAAAACGCTTTACTCGAATAAACCTGATGGACTGTGTGGAAATGAAGATATGGGACAAATGTCGGCATGGTATATTTTTAGCGCCCTTGGATTTTATCCTGTTAATCCGACTGATGGTAATTATGTGTTTGGAACTCCATTATTCAAAGAAGTGACTATTAATTTACCTGATAAAAAAACATTTACAGTTAAAGCAACTGACCTGTCGGATCAGAATATCTATATACAAAAAGTACTGCTGAACGGTAAAGAAACCAACAAGGGATACATTTCACACCGTCAGATTCTTGAAGGAGGAACGCTGGAGTTTCAAATGGGGAATAAGCAGGGAAGCGTGTTTTCAATGGAGAAATAAGTACTGAAATAATTCTAACATAACTATCATAAAATGCATTTAAAATCAATCTTCAGCTGAGCTACTCACCAAAATTTGGACATAAAGTTAAGGTACAAAAGTATTCACTATTATCCGACTAAAATTTAGTTTTCTCATTTCGCCGAGTTAACCTCTTAATAGTTACCAAACAAGGGTTTAAAGCAATCCGAATGGTGAAAGAGGCGGGAATGAAAGTTACGGCGACGGCAATCTTTACGCAACAACAAGCCCTTATCGCCGCAAAGGCAGGTGCCGACTTTGTGGCTCCGTATGTAAATCGTTTGGACAATATATCTTCACATGGAATAGACGTCGTAGCAGATATTGTTAAGACGTATGAGCTGTATGGGATATCAAGTAAAGTGTTGGGTGCTAGTTTTAAAAATGTTGACCAAATTTATAGGGTTAGTTTAGTCGGTTGTCATGCGGTAACAGCATCTTTTGAGATACTTGAAGCAATCATGAGACACCCTATGACTGATAAGGGTGTACTTGATTTTGAAAGAGATGGTATGCATCTGTATGATGTTTGGTGAATACTTATAAATGTTTTGCTGAATTAGCGTTGTCCAAGTTAATGGGAGGGGATCAATATTAATCTCAATTCCGGAATACTCGTTACAACATTTTTTTCAATGGGGCTTGCCGCTGAAGACAACCTATGATAGCTTTTAGTTGTGTAGAACTTGGCAATTCTAATTTGAGATGATTTCATTTATTTCCTGAATCATTTCATTAGCACGGTGCTTGTTAAGCCCTGTTTTTTCACCTACAACCAACATGTCTTTAATACTTGGCTCTCCATTGCCATTGACAGTCGTTGTATGGTGACCATTAAAACCGGCGCTCGGTAGCAGGTCGTAAGCTGGAGAAAGTTTCCACTCGTTGTTTATTAATTGAAATGAAAAATTTTTCGCATGGTCATCGCGGTTTTTTATGGCAACATTGAACGCCATTAAACGAAAAAGCGCGTAAACTTCTTCCATGTTTCTGGTCAGGATATGACATAATTTCAATAAAGCTTCATAGTCTAAACTGGGTTCCCGATAGTTAGCATTTAATAATCCGGCTGCGCTAACAGTATGTATTTTCCCTGAATGACTCCTGTCGAAACGCTCCACTCCAAAATATTTTTCTTCAAATAATTTGGTTTCAGGCATATTAATACCGCATTTCTTAGCTAATAAGGAGTAATTGTATTCTATTTTCCCGATATTGTCGGGATCCATTGTTGCTTTAAATTTAACGAGCCATTCCTTACCATCAATTTTTACGAAAACTTTAGGTCGTGCACCACCAGAGGAGCCTCCATATTTATACAAGGTCTCAAGAGTCTCGCCATTATAATCGGTTGTCAATACTTTTTCAGCTTCAGCTGCCAGATTGTCAAAATTGATAATTTCATCTGTTGTCGATTTACTGTAATCCGGTCGATATTCCAAAGCACCACGCCCGGTACTCCCTATTAATGCAAGTCGCTGAAGGAGTGTTAGTTTAGTAGAATCAATGCCTTTGCTTTTTAGGTATCTGTCGAGAATAAGATTGCCCCAACCATCTGGCAAACTATCATCAAATACTCCAAATCCTCCATTAAACGGAATGCGTTTCGCGACAAATACACCTGATTTGAGAGGGAGATTAAATGGAGAAATTGATACTCCGGAAGCTAAATAGGCAGGTTCATACTCAAACGCGCAAAGTGCGTCAGGGGTTAATGCAATCTGCCCGACTTTAATCCCGTTCATAAAAACTTCTGTTATCTTAATCTCATTCATTTCTAGAACCTCGTTTTCTTTTTTTTACTTCTTGTCTTTTCAAAACATCATCTATGCTTTGATATGATTGCTGAATAAATAAATTGGAAAAGCCTTCCGTATCGTCTAATGCGATAGAACATAAAATTAGATTACGTAATGTAATATCTCCGGTACTTTCAAATTTACGATATGCATCATATCCGACACCTGCACGTTTGGCAAAAGCTTTTTGGGTAAGATTTCTTTCAAGTCTTCTTTCCTTTACTCTTTCTGCAATCCCTTTAAGAATTGAATCTGGAGAATTGTTTATAATTGTGTCAATATACATAGTTATAAAGATATAGCAGGATTATTATGCTTTATTACACAATTACAAAGATAAGGATAATTAGTGATAATTACAATAGTTGTATGATGATTTTCATTTTACGAGACCTGTCAGGTTTTTAAAACCTGACAGGTCTGAAAGTCAATTATTAACAAATAAAATCAAGATAGTTTGATCGATTTATGACTGAATACGATACATCGGGATAATTTGTTTTAAATGTTGGGGGTATTTTGGGTGATTTCTCTCCCCATTTAAATTCAAATGCATTAATTTGATCCGCAGAACGCTCAATCAAATCAATTT
>JAQWCZ010000311.1 GCA_028705705.1 Paludibacter sp. | reverse complement strand
TACTAATAAATGGTGCAATCTGAGCTAAACTTCCATAATTACCGCTTTCAACAGCTTTTTTTGCAAGCTGGTTAATAATGTCACGACTTATAAACGGTAATATATCTGAAATCTCAGACAATTCAAAAGGTGGCGTGGCATTCGTAAAAACAGTGTCAGCTTGTTCAGGTTTTAGAATTGGAGCAATTTCTAAAAATTCATTCGATGAAACTGAATTGTTTTTTAAGTATTCCTCCGTTCTATTGTTAATGATATTTTCAAGTAATTCTGATTTTTCACCAAGAAGTTCATCGACACTTACACCTAAAATTTCTGCAAGCTCTGGTAATTTGGATACATCAGGCATTGAGTAGCCTCTTTCCCAATTTGATACAGCTTGAAAACTAATATTCATTTTGTCAGCAAGCTCCATTTGAGTCATATTTTTTCCTTTGCGAAGCTCTGAAATTTTTCTTCCTGTGTTTTCCACATTGAACATACTTATCACCCTTTCTGCAAGTCTTTAAAGTTTAATATTTGCTTGCAGAATAATAATAACAGAAACTTTTGGAATATTCTAACAAGTGTTGATTGAATCATTTATTTTATGTTCAAGCAATAGTTGAAAAGTACTGATTATATAAGTAATCGGTAGTTCATATTTCTAACCTTACAAATTTAAAACTTATATCAATAATACCATGTTTATCTATATGAAGATAGTATGGATTTGTTACGGTTCACTTTTTATTAACATTGTGAAATGAAATAACTTCAGATAATGCATAGACTATTTATGTAAAGCTTTTCTTATACTTTCTGCCCGCTCGGTTTTCCCCCAGCTTTCCAATGTCTTGACATAAAGTTCGATAGGCGGTACTTTTATCTCATAGCCTCTCCAAATAACTTTTTCTAAATGATCTGCTGCATATGGGCCAAAATGTACCGGATTTGGCACATCCAAAGACACGCGTGGTTCAACAAAAATGCAAATAGTACAGCCTGAATATGCCAAGCCATGATACTTAAAAGTGTCCGATCTGTATCCAGATACAATCGGTTCGATTATATAATCCTGGAAGACTTTGTAAACTGCATCTAGATCACTCAAACTGAAAAAGAAGTCTAAATCATTTATATCCGCTTCTATTCCATTCAATGGTAATAAAATCGCTCCTGATGTCCACCAGCTGATACCTTCTTTTTGGGCAATAGAAGCAAATTTTTCTAACCCGGCTTGCCAGTTCATCGGAGCTAGCCCGGCTTCCTCGTTGAGCATTGACTCCGCATTTCTTTGAAAGTTATTCATTATCTTTTCTTTATATGGAAAAGGCAATGGAAAAGATTTTGAGTAAACATCATTCTTCTTGACATATCCTATGTGTTTAAGCGTTTCCAAAAAATCCGAACCAACATTTTTAATTTGATAAACCAGCTCATCTTTAAGTTCTAAGAAAGATATTTCCATTTGTTTGTCATCTCCTAATAATCTTAAGTTCACAATTTAATACTGATACGACACAATTTATAAAAACACCTACTAAATTGTAGGACTGTACTTTTTTTGTTTATATCCCATTTTTTTTGCTATCCAAATACCTTTTCCCATCCAAAAACCAAGAATGTGGATATAAAATCATTTTATTTTCCATCATATAATTTATATATGTGAGTGAAGCACTTTCCAAAGACCTATTTAAAGCATTGTTAACTGTATCATAAAATGGAGGATTTCCATCTTGATCCCATGATAATTTATCAGCAATGAATAATGCCATTTCATAAGCTGTTGGATTTGCCTTTAATGTTGTGTGACATTCGATTGCAGATAATATATTAGGATCAGTAATGTTAAAGATACTTTCTGCAATAATTTTTGAGATTCTCTGGTGTAATAAAAATGGATACCGCTGTTCCGCTTCATCAATATAAAGCTTGTTTTTGCGTACATAGCTTAACATGTCATCAGGTCTAATTATAGTACTAATGTCATGCAAATAAGCACTAGTTTTGCAAACTGCTTTATCAAGATTATATTGTTCTGAAATTTTTATATTCATTTTTGCTACCGATTCTACATGAATAAACGTTTCATATTTATTATTATCAACTAATAAGTTCTTGACATCTTCTATAAAATTACCAGTAAAATCCGGGACTTGTATATATCCAAAGTTATTAATATCCACTTGTTATCACCCCACAAAATATAAATTGAATTTTGCACATTTTTCAACTATAATGAAACAATTATATCAATAACTTTACATGTATTCAATTAGGAAGTGGAAACAATTAGCATATATTTCACTTTGGTTTTTATGTAGATTCATTTATTATAGAGCTTCATATAATAGGCAATACAGCTATTACAGGATTTCGGGCTCCTGACGTAACATAAAGCAAGTCCATAATCTTTAGGCTGACGGGATAAGCGAGAAACAAAAATATGGATTTCCTTAGGGTTACGTTTTTATGTTTTCGCTGAAATAAAAAAAGCAACTGTAACTGCCATCAGTTGCTTTTTTTATTAATATTGATTTGTGACAATTATACTCTTTCTTTTAAAATCAGCTCGTCCAGCCAAAGTGTTTGGCAAGAATTTCAAGCGTTTCTAACTTTGTGTCGGATAATGTATCCTCTCTGACGATTGTAAAGAAGCCACTATTAGCACATTCATCATAATGCTCTTGACTGTTTATCCTTGCTATGCCCGCAATGAAATTTGCCATTGTCTTTACTGGGTCATCAGCTTGCATGATTTGCTCCTTAACAAATACTTTATCAGGGTCGTTTCGGTCAAAAAAATGTTCAACCGACATTGACTGAGGAGATAACATTATTGCTACTTGGTTGTAATCCGCTATCTCATGCAGTATTTCAAGTGGAATATTAGTATCAACGATAACTTTTTGCGACTTTGATATGTGAATAAGGTATGCTATTTCAAACTCTGTAATTTCTCGCATATTGGCAAAAATCCATTTTTCATATTCTTCTGGAGTTCGATTCACAAATTCTT
>JAQWCZ010000035.1 GCA_028705705.1 Paludibacter sp. | reverse complement strand
CCATTTATTCTTTTTCCAAATCCAACGCACCTTATTTGTTTTGCAGGTAACTTCAGATTCCAGCTCTAAATCCTTTAAAAACTGAACAAGTTCTGCTGTACTAAGCTCTCCGGCATTAGGACCCGCTTCATAAGTAAACCCATTTTCTGAAATGGTGCGAATCACTCCACCCGGGCGGTTATTTTGCTCAATTAGCAACACATTTTTACCTGCCTTTTGGAGGTAATATGCCACTGTAAGACCTGTTAATCCCGCCCCGATAATAATTATATCAGGTTGTAATATTTTCATTTATAAAATATTATAAAACAATAACTCGTTAGGAAACAATTTTGTTTTTAAAAACTAAGGCAACTCAAACTGATATTGAATACTGATTTCCCATTAGTTTATAGGCAGGAGCAAAAAAAACGATGCAATATTACGGATAAAAAATGAACTAACTATTAATATTGTTAAAATATTTTGCAAAAAAAAACCTGCTATCCATCAGGAAGCAGATTTTTTTTTGCAAAACTAAAAAACAAATTTATCTCACCTCATTATCACGCACATAGGCATCAGCCCTTTGAATACGGGATTTCTTGACAACACCCGCACTTCCGTTATTATTGTAGCGATAAGTCAGTTCAAATAATTTTTCTTCAACCTGGTTGGGCATGTTAACATGAATAACAAGTTCAACCGAATCGGCAGTATTTGACTGCAACGAGCTGATATCAAAAGACACGATACCCCAGCGACGATGATAAGGTTCATCATTGTTGGCATTATGCCTGAATTCAAGATGTGTTTTTCCGTCCATGTAGGTTTTATCCGGATCTGATACCAGGTTGATAAAGTGGGTTTTGTTCCATCCGTAATAGTAGAACTCAACATTCAGGAACTTGCTGCCTACCCATATATCTGAAACATAAATTGAGTCATTCCCGATGCTGTCTTGTTTTGCAGGTGTCATCTCAAAAACTCCTTTTGTAAGCACCTCATAAACATCATGCAATTTGACATCATAATCGTACAAACCAGTTGCACGCTTATCCGAAAGTACCGAATAGTATGCTATCACACGCTGTCCGTCATCCGGTTTGTAGTTTGAGAAATTCGACTCTTCAGTCCACAAACTTGTACCTTCGTCCAAATGCAGAAAGAATTTTGATTTTTGCTGCTGATTTTCAACTGTTGCAATATCCACCCAATAATTATCGTCCGAGAAATCATCATCGGAACAACCGGCAAAAAGAAGACCGGCTAATACAAAGAAGGACACTTTAAATAATATTTCTTTCATATCAAAAAATAATTTAATTGGTTTAAACAATCTTATGATGAAAAAAATAATTTATTTGTTGCAGGAAAAATAAAAAAACCTGACAGGTTTAATTGGTCATTTACAATAAATCAATACGCGTGACTATCACTATTGATATCATCCATATCTGTTTTTTTCTTTTCCAATGCTCTCCAAGCGATGAAGATATATCCCGCCACGATAGGAACCAGGATGGAAGCCCACGACATGGCTTTGAGTGTAAACTCACTAGATGAAGCATTGAAGATGGTCAGCGAACTTTGCAGATCACTTGATGATGGATAAAAAGAGGTGTTGTTATACCCGGCAATCAGTAACAACATGGTTACAGTTACCACTGTACCAACACCCGAAAACCAAATGCCTTTCTTAAAGGATTGTTTCAGAATTGATGCTATGATGCCATACAACACAGTCAGTACACCCAACAGGAACAAAATCCCCACCACCGGCATTTCGATGAGGTTGTGTAAGTATTTATATTTTTCCATATAAACCGCCCCATTATCTTGTACGGCAAAACCTTCGGATAAAAAAATGGAAATTAAGAATGCCAGAAAAAACACTACAAAAGGAATGGCATTATACAACAAATATTTATGCGAACGATTTTCCAGCACCTCATGTTTCAGGCGGTTGATGAAAAACAGGGTTGCCTGGGTGCGGGCTAGAAAGAAAATTGCCAACCCGAGAAACAAGTTCCGGGGACAAAGCAAAGCTTCGAGTCCGTGCCAACCGCTACCCCATCGACTGATTACCGGTGAGGCAATGTTGGTAATATTATCTTTTCCGACTGTAAAATCGGAACCGGTAAAAAAAGTTGCAACAGCTACACCCAGCAGGAAAGTCCCCAGCAAACCATTAATGAATAGTAAACTGCGGTAAGTGGTTTTTCCGTACACATTGCCCGGTTTCGATTGAAACTCATAAGAAAAAGCCTGAATAGTAAAGGCAAACAGGATGATGACCCACACCCAGTAAGCGCCACCGAAACTGGTAGAATAAAACAAAGGGAATGACGCAAAGAAAGCACCACCAAATGTAACTAAAGTAGTAAATGTATATTCCCATTTCCTTCCCAGCACATTCACAAGCAATCTTTTTTCATCTTCAGTTTTAGAAAGCGAAAAAAGCATGGATTGCCCGCCCTGTATAAAAAGGAGAAAAGTCAGCAATCCTCCCAGCAGGGAAATCAGGAACCACCAGTAATGTTGAAAAAATGCGTATGTTGTCATAGTATGTTGATGTTTTAATTTTTTATGTTTATCGTAATTTTGTCTACAGTCTGCGGTCAACTGTCTACGGTCACCAGTTGCCCGACCGGAGTCTGTAGACTGTACTATTCGTTTCCCGGTCCCTTCTGAATCTGTTTCACCATAATCCTGATTTCAGCAATCAACAAGGCAGTAAAGAGGGCTAAGAAAAGGAAGAAAGTCAATTGTACCGACCCGGTGGAAATGCTTGAAACTGCTGCTTGTACAGGCAGTACATCCTGAATCGCCCAGGGCTGACGACCGACTTCTGCTACAACCCAACCCAATTGCGTGGCCAGGTAACCCAGTGGGATGGAAAATAACGACCCCCACAACAACCAACGTACATTTTCAAGTTTCTTCTTCCAGTGGAAAAACCAAACGGCCATGAAAATAACAAGAAAAAGCATACCCAACGCAACCATAATGTGGAAGGAGTAAAATACAAGGGCTACATTCGGGATCAAATCAGCCGGTTTTTCGAGATATCCATATCCGAAATTAGCGAAGTGCTCATCAAGCACTGCTTTATGAGCAACAGCCAGCGAATCATTACCGGTTGCTTTGGCTTCGCGGTAATCGTTCAATGCCTGAATGGCTTTCTTACCACTAACTTGTTTCTCTGCAAAAGAAGACACCTCCGTTCCATCAGACAAAGTATATCCATGTATGATATCTTTTATACCGGGAACAAAGGCATCTCCATCGCGATAACCCAGCAGAGATAATAATTTCGGTACCGGTACATCCATTTTCACGATGAAGGTTTCTTCCTCATTATCGTATTGTTTATCAGGGTTCAGCAAACCCATTGCCACAATATTGGCACCTGCCTTACCTTCGTAGAGACCTTCCATAGCAGCCAGCTTCATGGGTTGTTTCTGTGCAACATGATAAGCCGATCCATCACCGGTGGCAATGATTAGAATGGTGGAAATAAACCCAAAGATAGCCCCGATTTTGATACTGCGGAGGGCAAAGTCGAGTTCACGTTTTTTCAAGATAAACCAGGAACTCACACCTACCACAAACAAAGCACCAAGTACCCATCCCGACAAAACAGTGTGGAAGAATTTATTCAACGCAATAGGGGAAAGCAGGATAGACCAGAAACTAACCATCTCATTACGGGCCGTATCCGGATTGAATTCCATGCCTATTGGATGTTGCATCCAGGCATTGGCCACCAGAATCCAAAGGGCAGAGAAAGTAGCTCCCAACATTACAAGCCAGGTGGAAGCCAGGTGAAAACCTTTGCTCACCTTTTTCCATCCGAAGAACATGATAGAAATAAAAGTCGCCTCCAGGAAGAAGGCCAGCATCCCTTCGATAGCTAATGGCGCTCCGAAGATATCCCCGACAAACCAACTGTAATTCGACCAGTTAGTCCCAAATTGAAACTCAAGAATGATACCGGTGGCTACCCCACAGGCAAAGTTAACTCCAAACAAGGTCATCCAGAATTTAGTCGCTTTTTTCCATTCTTCTTTTCCGGTCTTGTAGTACAAAGTTTCCATGATGGCCATGACCACGCCAACCCCGAGTGTCAGGGGCACAAATATCCAGTGATACATAGCAGTCAGCGCAAACTGTCCTCTCGACCAATTGATTAATGATACATCTAATAATTCCATAAGTAGTATTGATATTAGTGTTTAATTGATATTTATTTTGAGCGGTCAATTAGTTCGTTCGTTACGTGATTGCCTCTTTCAGTATCAGAATCGAAATTTTGTTTAAGCTGATTAGGGAAAAAGAATACTTTGAGGATGCCGAACATAATAAAGAGTTTGACAATCACAATAAGCCATAGCTTTTTTCCAACAGTCATGTTTGAAAAGCCTTCACGGTAAAAAAGATATAGTTTTTTAAACATGGTTTTATAATTTTAGGTCTACAGACAACAGTCTACGGTCTAAAGTCAATAAAGCATAAATAATTGTAATGATTACAACTCCACAAAAATAAAGATTTTTTTGATAAAAGAAACGTTTGTTGTAAAAAAAGAGGAACAACCACACTATTAAATGCGGTTGCTCCTCTTTTTCAAGCTGTAACATAACCAATATAATTATCTCTTTTCAGGAATATTCAGCTTTGATTTTGCAAATTCAAGCACACCCTGCATATGCTGTCTCATTATTTTAACTGCTTTCTCCGAATCTTGTTCGCGTATGGCATCAAGCATTGAAATATGCTCATCTACGACTGTTTGACTGGGAGCACAAAATCTTTCTTTATTATATACATGAAGTATATCCGGTGTAATTATCAGCAACATTGCCTTTACAACCGGGTTATGACTTCCTTCTGCAATTGCACGGTGAAAAGCAAAATCATAGCTCACCCTTTCTTCTGAATCCCAGAATCTCAGAAAATTATTGTTTGCTTTTTCAATCATAACCAAATCTTCTTCTGTTCTTCTTTTCGCACACATGCTGATGGCGTTTTCTTCGAGAAGAATACGCATTTCAACCAATGAAAAAAAATCATAATCCTGCAAATTGAGGACATCCATTATCAAACTATCGAGGGCCGTAATATCGAGTCGATTGATAACAGATCCGCTTTGTGGCATCGTCTTGATTATTCCGTAAAACTCCAGTTTGTGTAAAGCTTCTCTTATCTGCGCTCTTCCAAAACCGAAGTCAGCCGCCATTTTTCTCTCAGCAGGTAACCTGTCACCAGGCTTTAATACGCCAGAATTGATTAACTCTTTAATTTTAGCAATGACCTGATCGGATGCATTTACATGATGTAATTGCTTAAATTGTATGTCGGAACCGTTCATTTAGAAATTCATTTGAGATGAATAGATATTAATTGCATACAAATTTAATCGCAATCGTTAAACTTACAAAATATTATTTCGAATTACTTCATTTTCCAGCTTATCCCTACATTTCCATGTATGCCCGGTTGAACCAATCCACCATAATCCACATAACTTTCATTCAACAGGTTATTAATGTCAACGTAAATCATCAAACCTGCCTTTTCCCGGGCAATTCGGCAACCCGCAAGCAGGTAAGGTTTGTAACCGGTTAGAACGCCTGTTTCAAAATCCACATAACCGCCTGCTCTGTCATAATAACCCGCGTTCCAGCTCATAGTTACATTTTTCATTAATTGGTGATGTAACCTGAAAATTAACTGATGTTTCAGGTAATCAAGCGCGTATTTGGAATCGTAACCGTTTGCTTGTTTATCAGTCTGAATAAACGAATAAGCGAGAAAAATATTTTTCAAGAATGAATTTGAAAAGGTATATCTTGCTGAGATATTCATTCCGATGGTGTTGAGTTCGGTCAGGTTCATGCTTTCCCATTTTTCCTGACCTGGATAACGTATCCAGTCAATGATATTGCTGCCAATCCTGTAAAAGAAACCTGCCTGCACATTAAACCGGTTGATTTCAGACTTCACTCCTGCTTCGGAAGTAAAAGAACTTTCGGGTTTCAGTTCCGGATTTGAAATGTGTGTTGCGTTCTGATAATATAAATCAGTGAAGGTCGGCAGCCGTGAAGCCGTATTGAAAGAGGTGTAGATTGACCAATGATGGCTTGGAACATAACTCAGATCTGCTCCCCAGTGGTATTTAATCCCAAAATCTTCGGTATATGACAAAGATGTACCTGCTGAGACATAAAATGTACCCATTCCTTTTGAATAATCCAAATAAGCAGTATTAAGCAATCGATCGGCTTCTCTGTTAAATTTCTTATTCTTTCCTTTTTCAAAAATATTTTCAGGATGTTTTGATTCATCCGGGATTACATTCCCCAACACAGTACTATAAATATGATCATAGCGGGATGAAGCTCCTATATTAATTTTCCCAAACCTGTCGGCATATTCAAAATGAACAGATACACCCGCAACATCAGTCAGGTGATAATTATGATCCAGATACCAGACCGGTATGTCCTCGAAATTACGAAACAACTCAAAGCGGTCGTAATGTCTTCTGTACTGGACGCCTGCCGAAATATCCAGTTTTTGTATCTGTTTTTGCCAGCTTAACAACGCTAATTGGGTACGGTTATGTTCGAATTGATTAGGATAAGCCTGTGTGTAAAAACTGTTTGCACCATAGGATTTTTGCTGATAACCCAACTGCAAGTCAAAATTCCCAGCTTTATCAGGTGCAAAATGGGTATGAGAAAACAGGTTCAGGATGTTGTAATCCGTGTTTTGTATGTAACCCTTGCTTGTCTGATGGGAAACGGAAGTAAAATGACTTAGCTTTTTCTTTACCGCTCCAAAGGTAAGTTTTTGAGTGTATGTTCCGTATGAACCGGCTGTCATAGCTACATCAACAGTACTTTTTCTTTGTGGATTGGTTACGATATTGATAGCACCGGAGAAAGCCTGACTGCCATATCTCCGCGCAGCACTGCCCTGTAACACCTCAATTCTTTCGATTTCAGTTAGTTCTACCGGGACGTTGAGATTGTAATGTCCGGTTTGCTGATCCGTGATATTCACTCCGTTGAGCAACACAAGCACCTGATCAAAGGAACCTCCCCGGATAGAAACATCAGCCTGTGTTCCGCCTACACTTCGCTGCCGAACATCCACTCCAGGAATGGTTTTCATAAATGCATCCATGCTTTGTGCAGAGGTCTGTTTAATTTGAGTCACCGAAAGTGATTGCAACACTTTGCCTGTTCCGGGGAACTGTCTTTCGCGCCTAGCATCTACCTGTAATTCATTTAATTTAATCACCGTGGAATCGTTAAGCTCTATTCCGGAGGTTTGACTTTTCAGTATAAAAAGTAAAAAGAGAATTAAAACGCTTTTATTCATCGTTATAAAAATAAAAAACGGTTAAACCAGCCTAAACTGTTCTAACCGTTGGTTAATACAAAATACAGGTATCAAATCTGCTGCCTCTGTATATTGAGAAACAGGAATTGAAATTATTGCTGTCGTTAATAAGATATTTGTTGTTAGTGTCTCAGGGTCGTATGCTGAATCAGACGCATCATCGGGTTGTTCGGTGAAATTCCTGTTGAATCTTTCAAACCCACAGAATAAGGTTTGTCCGGCCATCTCAATTTTAAGATTGCCAATTGAAATTATTTTACCGAGACTGGCAAATACAGCATAAGTTTTTCGTGTCCAGCGACGGAAACGAACAGACTTGATTTTATTTGCACCCTTGAGTAACATCAATTATTTTCTTATGAAGGTCATTCTGTTTAACCTACCTACCCATACATCAGAGAAAACATTTACCTTGTTTCTACCTCCAATCAAATAGATATAATGATTCGTTGGGTCGTGGATTACAGATTGATAACACCGGGGTTGATAGGTGATATTTTGATTGACATCAACAATAACGTTGTATATACTGTCCGTATTCCTCCATGTCAGACCTTCGTCAATTGATTCCATATAACCATTTCCAAGCACTTCACCATTTTTATCCATGCCTCCAAATAATAGCAGCTTGTTGTCATAATGAATCATTGAAACACCGGAAAGGGGTGTTAAGTCAGGATTATCTATTGAAAAATTTACCCATTTATATTGGTTGTTAATTTCTTTTTGGACACTCCATTTGGATGAAAGCAGCGTGCCATCTGATGCATTACCGCCAAGCACTAAAGCTTTTGGTTTATCGGTTCTCGAACTGAAAGCTAAAGCGGCATAATCTACAATCGGGAATTTAGCTGGTATCATTTCACCTATATGCCAAGACAAACCATCCTGCGTAGTGGCAAAATAATATTTTGAATTTGCATTCTGGCTGAACAAACACCACAAGTTGTTTTCTAAAACGAAAAACAGATTTTTTAGTGTATATCCGACGACTCCGGGATTGGTTCCTATCCAGTTAATACCATCAGTTGAACTGTAAAACAGTCCGTCCTCTGTGACCAGATGTAGTTTGTTATTGAAAATAGTAATGGATGGCAGATAGCTATTGGGTGGTAAGCCGGTAAACGGAGTATTTACCCAATTCACACCATCATCTGATGTATATAAATTATTCGTGAGACCCGAATTTACATAAAACAAAAACTTATCATTAAAAAACACGGCCTTTTGCACACTTGCGCTCTGCTGATAAATTTGATCCATTTTCTTTTTCCATACATACAACTCAGGTTGAACCTGATGAACATTAACCTTGATTCGATATGAACAAGAGTCTTTGCCATTTTGTGCAAAATTTACAACCTTTAAAGCCCGGGAAAAGTCAATGGTATCTTTACCAGTTAGCAGCAAAGTATCCAAACCGGTATTCAGCGTATCTTTCATAATCAGATATGCAAACGTGGTACTCTGAAAACTAAACGTTGGGAAAACGCTGTCTATACGTATCTGATAGGGTAATGAATCGAGGTTGACAATGATAGAATCTCCAAAATCCGGATCAACTTCAAGTGTAAAAACAGCATCTTCCAGACCAGGAATACTATCATTCTCAGCAAATTTAAGTGATACAAAATAAGGATTGGCTGAAAGTTCTGTTTCTTCATCATCCCACAAACAAGAACTAAGTACACTTATCGCTACGAGGAATATCAGAAACCTATAAAAGTAATTCTTCATATTATAATTGAAATTTTGAAAGGCAAAAGTAATAACAAAATACCTGTTAATCATCCCTTTCTCTGAATATTTATATTTTTTAAATCTTACAGATGATTTATCAGGTCAGTTCGAGGGTAACCGGACAGTGATCAGAATGTACTACATCGACCAAAATTTCCGCATTTTTCAATCTATCGCGGAGCGGTTCGCTTACCCAATGATAATCAATACGCCAACCCGCGTTCCGGAAGCGGGCACCTCCACGGTAACTCCACCAACTATATTTCTCGGGACTTTCATCAAACGCCCTGAAAGTGTCAATCATCCCGGATGATTCGTATCTATCCATCCATTCCCGTTCTTCAGGTAAAAATCCCGACACCCCGATTTGTCGTTCCGGATGATTGATGTCGATGGGTTTGTGACAGATATTATAATCACCGCAAACGACCAGGTTCGGTCTCGTTTTTCTCAATTCAGTAATAAACGGCAAAAAAACTTCCAAAAAATCCATCTTAAAAGCCTGGCGCTCATCGCCGGATGAGCCCGAAGGGATGTACACGCTGATTATCGATAAATCTCCAAAATCGGCTCTGATTACCCGTCCCTCGGCATCGTAACGCGGATGATTCATCCCAATTACCACGTTATCTGGTGCGACTTTTGTCAAAATCGCAACTCCGCTATATCCTTTTTTCTCCGCGGAATGCAGGTATGTTGTATAACCCATTTCCGCGAACAGCATGGTATCAACCTGTTCAGGCTGCGCCTTTGTTTCCTGGAGGCACAACACATCCGGATCTGCTTCTTTCAACCATCCTGTGAAATCTTTCGTGAGCGCCGCCCGTATCCCGTTTACGTTATAAGAAATTATTTTCATCTTTTATTTCGTTTTTAAACCACAAAAGGAATAATTTAAAATTAAAAATTAAGAGCGTGGGATAAATCCTTGAATTTTTAATCCTTTGAATTTTTTAAACTCTTAAACCAAAAACTATCCACTAACCACTATTATAAATTCGCTTTTTTCACCATCTTATAAAGGTTAGAAGCAAACACAAAATTATTCAACTCATCATTATCAACATGAAAGATCTCACTTTTGTTCCCTTCCCATGCTTTTTCTCCCTTGTTAATAAAAATGATATGTTCGCCAATTTCCATCACCGAATTCATATCGTGCGAATTAATGATGGTGGTAATATTAAATTCATGTGTAATTTCGCTGATTAATTGGTCAATAATCAACGAAGTCTTCGGATCCAGACCGGAATTTGGTTCATCGCAAAAAAGATATTTTGGTTGTAACGCAATCGCACGGGCAATGGCGACTCTTTTCTGCATACCACCACTGATTTCGGAAGGTGCAAGTTGGTATGAGTTTTCCGGGAGATTGACCCTTTTCAAACAAGTTACCGCCCGATCCATCATCTCCTCTTTGGTTGTTTTAGAAAACATTTCAAGCGGATACATTACATTTTCAAGTACACTCAGGGAGTCGAACAAAGCGGAACCCTGAAATAGCATGCCCACCTCCCGGCGCAGGCGACGGATATCACTCATGCGCATATCCGGCAAATTACGACCGTCATATTCAATCTTTCCCTTATCAATTCTATGTAACCCGATGATGCTTTTCATCAGCACTGTCTTACCTGATCCGCTGGCACCGATTATCATGTTTATTTTTCCGGCTTCGAACACTGCCGAAACATTTTTCAACACATGATTGTCGCCAAAGGTCTTATCTACGTTTGCTACTGTTATCATTGTTATGTGTAAAAAATATCTGTTGTTAATGTAGAAACGCAATGAATTACGTCTCTGCCGCAAACACAAAAATTAATTCAACATGACGTTTGTAATCAACAAATTGAAAAACAAAATCAATATACTGCCGTTTACCACCGCATTGGTACTGGCTTTACCCACATCCAGCGCTCCTCCGTATGCATAATAGCCGTAATAAGCAGCAACAGATGCAATCAGAAATGCAAATACCAGCGACTTGACCAACGAATAAAACACGTAATACGGAATAAATGCATATTGTATCCCAAGGAGATAATCCGCTGTCGTTATAATATCGCTGAACACTCCTACCAGGTAACCGCCGATAAGTCCGATTCCCATGCTGAAAATTACCAGGAAAGGCATGATGAATACAAAAGCCACAATTTTTGGTAGGATGAGATAATTAGCCGAGTTCACACCCATGATTTCAAGGGCATCAATTTGTTCCGTGATGCGCATGGTACCAATCTCGGAGGCAATATTAGAACCGATTTTCCCCGCGAGAATCAAGCACAGGATGGTAGATGAAAATTCGAGCAATAGCGTATCACGTGTTACCAAACCTGTACTGTAAGTTGGCAACATGGGATTTTCCGTATTCAACTTGGTTTGTATGGTCATGATTGCTCCAATAAAAATTGAAATAATGACAACGATAGGTAAGGATTGTAGTCCAAGTTTTTCAAGTTCCTTTGGAAGTTGTCTGAAAAACATGCTCCATCTGTCGGGAAAAACCAGTACCCGTTTCATGAGTAAAATATATTTCCCTGTATCTTCAAAAATATTCATTGCTTGCTAATATTTTTCAATTATGGTATAAAAGAATGCAAATATACTGTTTTTGAGTCTATTTTTTACATTTTGAACCGAGATATTAAAAACAAAGAGAGAGAAATCCGGATATCCAAATTTCTCTCTCTTGTTTTACTAGATTGCGAATAAAATTAAACGCGTCTTTCTTTAATTTTTGCTTTTTTACCAGTTAGATCACGTAAATAGTACAGTTTAGCACGACGTACCTTCCCAAATTTATTCACGGTGATTTTGTCGATAAAAGGTGAATCCATAGGAAAAATACGTTCAACTCCTATGTTTCCGGACATTTTGCGAACTGTAAAACGTTTGTTTCCCTGATGACCGGAAATTTTAATCACATCACCGCGGAATTCCTGAATACGTTCTTTGTTACCTTCTTTAATACGATAAGCAACTGTTACAGTATCCCCTGCTTTGAATGACGGATGGTTGTTTTCAACCAGAAACGCCTGTTCAGCAACTTTAATTAAATCCATTGTTCTAAATTTTGAAATTAAATCTTTCACGCAATATTCACAGTTCTCACTTAGCTGTCAGAGATTGGGCAAAAAATCGGACTGCAAAGGTAAAAATTTTTTCGGAATATTCAAAAGTGAGAGAGAAAATTTACCACAATCGTGTTAGTGAGAGCTTTAGAAACGGAAAGCGTAGGGGCGCAATGCTTGCGCCCAAATAGTGAATAGTGAAATTGTTAGTTAGTTTCAGGAATGCAAATGCGTTAATAATAACAAAATTACCCCCCCCCCCATAAACCTAATATTTGTTAACCGCCTGTTTT
>JAQWCZ010000034.1 GCA_028705705.1 Paludibacter sp. | reverse complement strand
AGACCTTCATCAAAAAACTGCGCTTCATCGATACCGATGACATCCACATCGTTCGACATAAGCAGTATACTGCCCGATGATTCAACGGGAGTGGAACGAATAGAGTTTTTATCGTGTGAAACTACCTCGTCTTCAGAGTAACGGGTGTCAATCTTGGGTTTGAATATTTCTACGGATTGTTTGGCAAACTGTGCTCTTTTTAATCTGCGGATAAGTTCTTCGGTTTTCCCGGAAAACATGGAACCACAGATTACTTCAATACTTCCCCTCTTTTGCACCGTTAACCGGTTCTGCTCTGAATAGATCATGGTAATTGTTGATTTTTAGCGATTTTTTTGATAATTTATTCTGTTGAAATCATTAACTTTACAGCGTTTTTGTACTAATAACAGCTTATAAGTAGTAAAAACAAGTATCTGTTACTACTTACATTCGCAAAAATATAAAAAACAACCGTTGTATTACCTCTTTTTTAAAAAAAGATATGAACAGAGAACTTCTTGTTACGTTAATCCGGAAAAACATCGACGAACTCATCATGCTGACAGAGGGATTCATGGAAATGAACACGTATCCGGCAGCCATTATCAACCTGGCAAAAAACAAAACCGATGATATTTGGTCTTATATCAACCAGTTAGGCAACCTGAAACCGGAAGAGCTTCAGCAGGCCATTGAAAAAATACCTGTTATACCGGACATGTCTGCAAAAATCGAAAAAGAAGAAACTGTCGAAATAGAAGTAACTGAAAATAAAGATGTAGTTACTGAGGAAGAAGAAAATATGAATTCTTTTGATGAAGAGGAGTTATCAAAAGAAGAAGAAGAAGAAGATGATGATGATATAATTTTTGAAAATGAAGAGAAGGCAGCAGAGGACGAAGAAGAACCTGAGTCGGTTGCTCATGCGAGGATTATTGATGAAAATAAAAATAATATTGAAATTACCGAAGATGTAATTACAGTTGAATTTATTGAAACAACTGAAAAAGAACAGACAACAGTAACAGATACTGAGAAAATGATCACCACAACTGAAACGATTGAAAAGAAAATCACACTTGCTGAAAAAATTGCATCTTCCGGAACTTCCAGGAATGAGGTGCTGGCTAGAGGAGAAAGTGGAGGCATTAATGCAGCCATTGGAAATAAAAAAGTGGATGATATCCGACAAGCAATCAGTTTGGGTGACCGTTTCAGGTTTCAGCGTGAATTATTCAGAAACAATGGAGAAGAAATGAACAAAATCCTTAGCTACATCAACAAACTGGCTACGTACGAAGAGGTAACAGATTTTCTGCAATCTAAATATAATTGGGATGAAGGAAATGCTGCAGTGGAAGACTTCTACCAAATTATCAAACGTAAATTCTGAATATGAAACTATTTGTTGTGCCAACTCCCATCGGGAATCTGGAAGATATGACCCTACGTGCAATCCGGGTACTTAAAGAAGCAGATTTAATATTAGCTGAAGATACGCGTACCAGTAGTTTCCTGCTGAAACATTTCGAGATCAAAACACCCATGGTTTCTCACCATAAATTCAACGAACACAAAACAGTGGAGGGTATCGTGCAACGATTGAAAGCCGGTCAAATCATCGCGCTGATTTCAGATGCGGGCACACCGGCCATCTCCGACCCTGGATTTCTGGTGGTACGGGCCTGTGTCGAAAATGAAATCGAGGTGGAATGTCTGCCGGGCGCAACGGCTTTTGTCCCGGCTTTAGTAGCTTCTGGTCTGCCCAACGATCGTTTTTGCTTCGAAGGATTCTTACCCCAGAAAAAAGGCCGGCATAGCCGGATACAATCACTCGTAAATGAAACACGTACCCTGGTTTTTTATGAATCACCTTTCAGGCTGGTAAAAACACTAACTCAATTGAGTGAAGTTTTCGGTAATGAAAGAAAAGCTTCCGTTTCACGGGAAATTTCCAAATTTCATGAAGAAACAAAACGCGGAAACTTATCTGAACTTGCTGAATATTATACGCTTCATCAACCCAAAGGAGAAATTGTGTTAATTGTTGCAGGATTAGAATATTAACGCTAATTTTGCATCGAAAATAAAACCATATTTTTCAAGGTGTTTTTAAGGAGTAATTTATAAATTTTAAACATGTCCTCCGGACAAAATAATATGAAAACTAAACTCTTTCTTCTCTCAGTATTCATCCTTACAATGTTTGCTTGTAACAGCAGGTCGGGTGATTATCAGTCACTTCAAGCTGAGCGTGATTCACTCGCGCGTGAGAAAGAGGCTATGAAAGCTGAAATGGAAAACTATTTCGCAACCATTAACCAGATTGAACAAAACATCGAGAAAATCAAAAATGCCGAGAAATTAATCACCCTGCAGCCACTTGGAGAGGAAGGTGATGTTGACAGCCGCAATAAAATAAACGATGACCTGAGCTTTATCAATGAAATGCTCAAAGCCAACCGCGAAGAAATCAATCTACTGAAAAATAAACTCAGTAGGAGCAATTATAAGTTTGCAGAATTAGAACGTACGATTTCACGTCTCACTAAAGCTTTGGAAGAGGAAGCTTTGAAAGTTCAGGCTTTAGAAAATGAATTAGTGAAAAAAGATTCCCTGATCAATGAACTGAATGTGAATATTGAAGATTTAAGCGGTAATATTGAAGCGTTGGAATCTGAGAAAGAAGAACACATCACAAAAATTAAAGAACAAGACGAAACGATTCATACCGCTTGGTATGTTTTCGGCACCCGAAAAGAATTAAGAGAACAAAATATTATAACCTCTGACGGATGGTTTCGTCCGGGTCGCGTACTTGAAAGTGATTTTAATAAAAATTATTTCGTACGAATTGATGCCCGCAAGACAAAATCCATTCCGTTGTACTCATCCAGCGCAAAAATTCTGAGCACACACCCAAAATCATCCTATACGCTGGAAAAAGAAAATGATATTTTCACCCTGCTGATTACCGACACAAAAGAATTCTGGAGTGTAAGTAGGTATCTTGTCATTGAAGTAGATTAAATAATGCATGTATAAATACGTTTTCATTGACCTGGATGATACCATCTGGGATTTTCATACCAATGCACGACTCTCGCTGCAACAAATGTTTGATGAAGGCGATTTGAAAAACCACTTTAGTAGTTTCGATGAATTTTTCACGATCTATGCCCGGAAAAACATCGAACTCTGGGAAGCTTACGGTAAAGGGGAAATAACACGCGATTTTCTGATGGCTGAGCGCTTTAGGTATCCCCTGGCTCGGATGGGAGTAGATGATCTTCAATTGGCTGAAGAAATTGGTCATCAGTATCTCGAAATTCTCCCAACAAAAACAGCACTGATGCCGGATGCCATAAAGGTGCTTGATTATCTCAAAAATAAATATCCTCTCACGATCATCTCGAATGGTTTCAGGGAAGTGCAGTATAAGAAAATAAACAGTAGCGGCATCCAACATTATTTCACTCACATTGTCCTTTCTGAAGAGGCTGATGCATTAAAGCCCGACCCTAAGATTTTTAAACATGCACTACAACTCAACAACGCTTTAGCACATGAGGCTATCATGATTGGAGATTCATACGATGCAGATATTCGGGGTGCTAAAAATACCGGCATCGACCAGATTTACTTCCCGCTCAATGGTCACCACAAAGAAAATCAGCCCGCGACCTATAAGATCAGCAGGCTGATGGAGTTGAAAAACATCCTTTAAATTTTTATTTTTTCAGGACATCCTTCTATATAGAGATGGTAAATCTGAAATTTAATCACAAATAAATTATAATCCTCTTATATTTTCTCATGTGCCAAATGTGGTTTATAATTAATAGAAAAAACTAAATTATTTTGAACTCCGGTTTTCTTCTTCACTCGAGGAAGTAGATCTATTGGCACGGGTTTTAAAATCATCCTTACCAAAACGATAATTAAACGAAATACTCAACCTGCGCGACTCCCATCTATTCAGCACATCAATATCTACATTGTCGTATTTTGCATAGGCACCACCATTCGATGTCTTCAATATATCGCTTACAGCTATTTTTATTGTTCCGTTGTCTTTCAACACTTTACGTTGTAAACCTAAATCAATTGAATATGCAGAACGTAATACGATATTGCTTATAAGCTGTTCTGAGTTGTATCGTCCATTTATCTCCAGATTCAATTTCCATGGAAGAGTAAAATTATTACTCATATTCGCTATAAAACTAAACCGGCTCAATGGAATAAGATTTTGATCATCCATTTGAATTGTTTTATACATGCCGGTAACGGTTCCATTAAATCTCCACCACTTGAAAGGTTGGAATTGCAAAGTTTCTGAAAGTGATATATCCAGTGAATTTTGGAGATTTTCCATGGTTTGGAATACAGTCCGCGACACATCATCCTGTCTGATAACCTGAGTAAATAAACCGATTGTGTAATTGGCTCCCAAACTTGAAATCAGCATGTTTTTAAAATTATGACTTAAACCGGCCGTATGTGTAAACTGCGGCTTTAAATTAGGATTGCCAACATTGAATGTATAAGGATCCACCATCCAGCGGAAAGGATTCAGGTGATGATAGCTTGGACGGCCAATTCGGTAACTATATCTGAAATTCAAACTATTTTTCTGATCCAATTGCTGTTGTACAAAAAATGAAGGAAACAACTTGAGATAAGAAGTATCGTTGACCTGATTTGTCACAACCGAATTTCCGCGTGAAATTGTATTTTCCAGCCGAAGTCCCAGTTGTAGCGTAGTTTTATTTAATTGAGCACGGGCGTTTACATAAGCAGCCTGTATATTTTCTTCGTAAATAAAATCATCGTGTTGATTCAAGTAACCATTCATATCAATATAGCTTTCAGTTCTAACTGAACTCACCTTCAGTCCTGACTCCAGGTTCAGCATTTTATTCACTGGCAGTACATAATCCAGTTTTGATGATAATATACCGATGTCGTTCCCCTGGGTGGTTACAACCACCAAACCGTGATTCAAATAAACATCATTGGCATCATAATATTTACCGTCTTGATTGTTTGAACTTGTAAAACCGAAACGGGCGTAATCCACATCAAATAACAAAGACTGTCCTGTTGTATCAATATCCCATTTGTAATTCAGATTATAGGTTGCACTGTTCCAATTGTTATTTCCACCTGATGTTGTTACCAAAACAGAATCAACATTTGAATATTTATCTGTAAATGATGTTCTGTTGTTCATTTTTTCGTAATTTGAACCAAAATTTCCACGCATCATGACACTCACGACATGATTTTTTGCCAGAAAATAGTCAGCTCCCACTTTATAATTATGTGAACTTCCATCGTAAGTCTCTTTGTTTTTGATTATCTGAGAAGCTCCCTGCAGCTCCGTGCCAGTAAAGCGACGGATTGCATCCATCGTATTCCATCCTTCCCAATGATAATTTGAGTAATTTCCGTAGAGATTCAGTTTTCCGTAATTCATATTGAGATTAACACCTCCATTCCAACCAACTTTACTGGCTATGTTTACCCCACCATTTATATTACCGTTAAAACCCGGAGCTCTCGTATGTTTGGTTTTAATATTGATGATACCGGAATTACCTTCGGCATCATATTTAGCTGAAGGATTCTCGATGATCTCGATTTTATCCACATCTTTTCCCTCCATACTCTTCAACCAGGAGGCCAGTTGCGAAGCAGATAAATAAGTTGGCTTGTCATCAACCATGACCCGCACACCCGGCATACCCTTCAGCGAGATATTGTCATTGTTATCAATAGTTACACCAGGTAATTTTCTCAGAATCTCATAAACATTTTCTGATGCTGAAGTGATTGATGCTTCGGGATTAATAACTGTCTTATCTACAGTTTGTTCAATAAACTCTTTTTTGGCAACAACATCAACAGCTTTAAGCATTTCTGTCTGTTCGTTCAGGATAATATTCTTTACAATTACATTCCTTTTTCCATCCACAACCAGTTTTTCAGCATCGTGTTTTTTGTATCCAATCATGCTGACCGACAAAACATATTCACCTTTCTCAACCTTGTTAATGTTAAATTCACCTTTCTCATTGCAGACCTCACCTTTGATTACTTCACCGGTTGTTGGGCTTATTAAAACAGCCGTAGCATATTCAACAGGCTGATTCTTTTCGTTTACCACTTTACCCTTAATAACTGCCATCTCAATCTCAGCATGTACAGGGAAGATACTCATCAACAATACTACAATTGCTGAAATCAATATTTGAATGGAATGATTTGCTTTCATTTAAAACTTTGTTTGATAATAAATTTGGTCTATGTAAGGGTCAAATAACTCCGGTTATTACAATTTTATTTCCACTAAAAATATGCATGGGATAAGCTGTACCACCCAAGGTGAAAAACTGGTGACGAATATTTTCTGAATTTTTACACAAATACATTCTATTAGCCCCTTTATTCACATAAAAGAATGCATCAGTTGGTTGATCAAAATCTTTGTTATCGAAGCGAAAACCTTTTTTCCCTTTCTTTACCGGTATACTGAAAAACTCTTTACGTTGAAATTGTTGCAGGCAACCATAAAAAAGCATATGTTTATTTAAATCCTGTTTGGTTATTTTAGATTCAGCCATATAAACATAAACCGGACGAGGTTGATCGTTTTCCCAAAAGATTGCATTTTCAATATCTGCTTTATCAATAGCACTCAACACACAGGTTTCTGACACTACTATCAGCACAGTATCCGTTTCAAAAAATTCTACAAGCAAAGTCTGATTCTTTTTTATGGAAGTAGCAATATTGTCTAAGCTATAAACATGTATGCCGGTAAAAAATAATACTATAGCAAAAACGGACAATTTAAATAAATATTGATTCGTTTTCATAATTTGAAATTTTAATTGTTGTTTTAATGACGATTCAAGAAAAATAATATTACATCGATGTTTAAATTATAGACGTAACCAATTGCCGGTTTGGATTTAATATCGAATATTATTTTAATAAAATTAAAACACAAAACACTTTAGACTGTTAACCTATAATATCTTTACCCTTTTTCGATTTGGAGTTACAATCGTATTTTTTTCTGATACATTTAGAACCAATAATTTTTGTTTTTCTTTATGAAACCAAAGTATGTTCACTTTCATACACAACACCTGTATAGTGTATTTTGGGGGGAACAACACCCAATTCCACTCTTTTTCTTAATGTACTTTTTTTTCAACAAAGCTATCCTGTAGTTGAGCGAGTGATTCAGTAATATTAAAAGTTGTAATACAACAACTTCCTGTATGCCTATGCATTAGACCTTCACTGTGCGTTAATCCCAGATTATGACCCATTTCATGTGCCAATACATATTTATCATTTTTAAAGTGCTCATTGATAGCAATTACGACACCATCCGTAATCCCTGCAGGTTTATCATAAACATCGCTGTTCATTTTAAGGTCATTTCGTTTTCTTGACTTACACAACTTATTGTCATTGGGTACCATGGTAACAAAATTCAATGCTACATCATGCTGCGGATCTTCATTTACTAAAATTATAAAGTTAACCGTATAAAAACTCACAGAATCTCCGGATTGAATTTCATATAAATACTTTCCACTTTGCCCATTCCAAAGGTCGGCTGCATCATAAAGCGTTAACTTCATGGGTGCAAAGGTCACAAAGTTAGCTGTGATGGTAATTGTCTTCTGATCGTGATCCACAATGATATCCTTTGCTCCATACACATTAAATGTATAAAATAGCAATACGATAATACTGATATTCCTTCTGATTTCTTCTTTAGTATAGATTTGCATTTTCATGATTTTATATTTTTCTGTTTAGACGTAATGAATCACTTAGTCGGATTTATATTTCTATTGACGAGAAACACCTAAAAAGATTACATCCATATTACCCCAATCGCACATCATCCACATATATTCCCACTCAAAGAAATTATAATGTTACAAATGATGCTTATTTGTGATTTATTACAAATTGTTAAATATTCTATTTCCTCAAAATTATTTCATTTATTATTTGGCAATTACAAATAATTTTCTGAATCTTTGTGATATCATTTTAATATCATATTAAAAAGCATTATTATGAAGACAAAAGAAGAAATTTTTAGTGGTGTAAAATTAGCGGGTATTCCTATGCTGATTTTCAACTTTCTGTTTATGGCAGCTATTATCGGTGTATTCAGCTGGGCTGTTGGAGCCGGGCTTTCTACTACCGCGACTACCATCATCATGATTGTATTATCCGTCTTATTTATCCTCAACTGTTTATTCTGGGGCGGATTTATGCAAATTGAACCTAACGAAGCCCGGGTCATGATTTTCTTCGGGAAATATGAAGGAACAGTAAAAGAAAACTGTTTCTTCTGGGTAAATCCGTTTTACACCAAGAAGAAACTGACCTTGCGCGCCCGCAACTTAGACGCCGACCCCATCAAGGTCAACGACAAAACAGGAAATCCCATCATGATTGGAATGGTAGTGGTATGGCGGGTAACCGACACATACAAAGCATCGTTTGATATCGACAACGCCTCAATGACAGCAACAACTCCCGGTACACCTGCAACCGACAATGTCAATCAGAAGATGAAAGCTTACGAGAACTTTGTGAAAATTCAGTCGGATGCCGCATTGCGTAATGTGGCCGGAATGTATGCCTACGATCACGGAGCAGGAACAGATGATTCTGAACTCACACTTCGTTCGGGCGGAACAGAAATCAATGAAATTCTTGAAAATCAAATTAACGAAAGACTAACAATCGCGGGTATTGAGGTACTTGAGGCTCGTATCAACTATTTAGCCTATGCTCCTGAAATTGCAGCCGTGATGTTGCGTCGTCAGCAGGCTGATGCCATTATTGCAGCTCGTGAGAAAATTGTGGATGGTGCAGTCGGCATGGTCAAAATGGCGCTGAATAAATTATCCGAGGAAGGAATTATCGATCTGGACGAGGATAAAAAAGCCGCTATGGTTAGTAACCTGCTGGTGGTACTTTGTAGCGAAGAAAATGCACAACCGGTATTGAACACCGGGACTTTACACCAATAAAACCCGATTGGCTTGGCAAAAGAGACTAAAAATAAAAGTTTTGTCCTGCGCATTGATGCCCAAACAATGGATGCCATTGAAAAGTGGGCTGCGGATGAGTTCCGCAGCACCAACGGGCAGATACTGTACATACTCGATCAGGCATTGAAGAAAAGCGGCAGGATTTCGAAAAAGAACAAAGGAGCAGAAACGGAATAACATCATTTATAAATAAAAATAGATATTAAAAGTTTCATTTTATTGATTTTATGTTGGTTAATAATCAAACCACATGAGTCACATTAGGAAACAAAAGAATAATTAAACATGAAAAAGATTAACCAAACAACCCTTTTTTTAATTCTGACATTTACCATCAGTTTTTTACTGGCAGGAATATACAAACTTAATGGTGGAGGAAGTCAAGACCGTACCGGATTTCTGATTTTAGGGATAATCTATATGTTTATTCCAACAATTGCTGTCCTGATTGTAAAAAAACTGATTCACCGGGAGAAGATTGCTTCCGAATTAATGATTTCATTTAAAATCAACAAATGGTTTTTTATTGCCTGGTTGATCATACCTGTTCTGGCTTTTCTGACTTTCGGCATCAGTTTATTATTTCCGGAGGTGATTTACAGTCCCGATATGTCGGGCATGTTCAGTCGTTTCGAATCCATGATGACCCCGGAGCAGGCAGAACAGATGAGAGCTTCCGTAGAATCGCTCCCACTACATCCTGTTTGGATTACCCTGATGCAGGGCTTGATTGCCGGCATCACCGTTAACGCCATCGCCGGTTTCGGAGAAGAACTGGGATGGAGAGGATTTCTGTTGAAGCAATTCAAAGACATGAACTTCATGAAAGCATCCATCCTCATCGGTTTTATCTGGGGTATCTGGCATGCACCCATGATTTTAATGGGACATAACTATCCCGATCATCCGGTAGCAGGGGTATTCATGATGACGATTCTGTGTATCTTATTATCGGTCATCTTTTTATACATCACCATAAAATCGAAATCGGTTATTGCCGCAGCCGTCCTGCACGGCACCATGAATGCGACCAATGGCATCTCCATTATGCTGATAGAAGGCGGTAATGATTTGACAGTAGGTATGCCCGGAGCAGCCGGATTTATTGCGCTGATTATTGCCATTGCTGTTTTGTTTGTGTACGACCGGTATATCAGTAAAGAAAAGATATTTGTAAATAAAATGACTAAATTTCTGTAATAAGTATTAATTCACAAATCATTTCTACAACTCAATAATGATTTTCCAGAACAACTATAATCTTACAAAACATATAGTTGTCCAATGACAAATTAAGCAGACCAAAACATCAAAATGGTCTGTTTAATTTTTTATATTAATTACTATTATCACTGTTGTGGATTATAAATTATGACTCTGCCAATCTATCCATCCTAGTAATATTTATTTATTACTCAATATCTGGAAATCGTGTTTGTTCAATTTTATAAAAGCAAATTCATTAAATCATATTTTAAAAATAAGAGTCGACAAACCTAAAATAACAGACAACAAACCTACCTTAAGTATTATATGTCTAATTTTGGTCAAAATAATTTTATGAATCTATCTCTTTTAACTGAATATAGCAACTTATTTTTCTCAATCACATATATGGTCACAGGTTCGATGAAAAATTCATCACAAATAGTAACAACATGTATGTAAATTCAAATAGCATGAAATCAAAGACTATACTTTTTTTTTCATTTTTTTTAATCTCATCCACTTCTACTTTTGCATACTTTACTGCAATTCCCACTTTTAAATCTTGCGGTTTATATATTCCGTATGATTCAGAGGTGGAATGTCGTATTTTTTTTAAAAAACAGACTGAGAGTGAGTGGAAAAACACATATCCTCCCATATACGATCAACAAAGCAAAGAGTTTCGAGTTTCGATAGTGAAATTGTCCGAGAATACTTTTTATGATATAAAAATTGAAATGTTGATTGCACATGTTATTGATACGGTATTCACAGGTTCTTTCAAAACATGGAAATCAGAGGTATCAATACAAAAAACAATTGACATTGAACAGTTTAAAGAAAATAGCTATTACTTTATCAACAATGTAGTAGGTACGGAGGATGGATGGATTAAAATAAAATCAAATTCAGAAATTAATTTGGAAAATACATCTAATGTTTATGCTATAGGTTTTTCCAACTGTAAATATGTGATTTTAGAAGGAATTAAACTAAGCGGAGGATATAAACATGGTATATTAATACCTGAATCAAATTCTGAGATTAGAATTATTAATTGCGATATATCCCGGTGGGGACGAATCCCAATTATTCAAAACGAATGTGGTGAATATCTGGATGTAAAAGGGGAAAGAATTAACAATGATGCAGGTATAAGAATTGAAAATTCAGGTAATATTGTCGTGGAAAGATGCTATATACACGACCCAAGAGGAAATGCAAATCCTTGGTCTGGGGTTGCTGAAATGGGTCCATTCGCTGGAAGTATTTATGAATATGTGCATCCAGGTGGCCCGAACGCCATATATGTAAAACAATCGACAGGAGGAATTGTAATTAAAAATAATGATTTGATAGGAGCTCAATTGAATAGATATAATGATGTAATTGAAACAGCAAAAAACGGTGCTGAAGAGGGCGGTTTTAATAAAGATTCAGATATTTATGGTAACATGCTTGCTTTTTGTCAAGACGATGCTGTAGAACTTGATGGAGGACAATGCAATGTTAGATTTTTCAATAACCGGATGGAACAAGCATACGATGGAATTAGTACTGCTCCAAACATGAAAGGACCTTCTTACATTTTCAACAACATAATCTTCAATTTAGGAAGTTCAAACGGTGTTGAGAGTACTGGAGTAAAAAATGGTGGCGGTATTGAAAACACCAAAGGAAGACAATTCCTTTTTCACAACACATTCGTAACCACTAAAAATACAGTTAATGGAGTAGGATTTGGCTCTGGTGAAAAACGAGAAATGTACATGATGACAACAAGAAACAACATTTTTGTCTCACAATCAAAAATATCGACAAGTTCAAAGAAAGGTAGCGGCATGTCAATTTCAGATATGCACAAATCGGAACATAATGATTTTGATTACGACATGATTGGTAACACAACTTCAAATAATGGAGTGGGTGCAATTTTGGCAAAAGCAGGCTCTGAGAGTCATGGTGTTTTTTCACTTCCAAGCTTTACCAATAAAGAAAATGCTGTTTTTACCCTTTTGAGCAACGATGCAGGTATTGACAAAGGCATACAACTTCCTAATTTTTACAATTCAAACAACTTTTCTGCACCTGATATGGGAGCTTTTGAGTATAATACTGCATCCTCATTAATACCAATTCGTCCGTTAAATATTGTTTCAGACAAGTATTTTGTAAAATTAAAAATTGGAGTTCCTGTCACCATAAACCTTA
>JAQWCZ010000310.1 GCA_028705705.1 Paludibacter sp. | reverse complement strand
AAATGTAACAACTAAGGGAAGAAAGAATGAAATCTCTGACGCCAAATAGGTATCTTCCAATTCGCGTGTTGACGGCCGACATAACAACGGAAGCAAAACACAAAGCCCTGAAATGCGGTGCAAAAGATTTTCTTTCAAAACCTTTTGATTTAATTGAAGTTAGTTATCGCATCAAGAATCTGCTCGAAACACAGTATTTATATCAACAACTGAGAAGCCGTAATCTGGTGTTGGAAGAAAAAGTGGTTGAGTTTCTTAAAATTATGGATGATTGGTATAAATAACAGCACATGTCGTTTTTAAAAAGTTCAAAAGTTCGCTTTGGCATTGTCGGGACAAATTTTATTACAGACTGGATCATTGCTGCTTCAAAACTGGATGAGCGATTTGAACTGATTGCTGTTTATTCCCGAACGCAGGAAACTGCCGATGCTTTTGCATTAAAGCACAACATTCCTCATACCTTCACTTCCTTAGAGGAGATGGCAAAAAGTCCCTTGATAGATGCGGTGTACATTGCTTCTCCAAACTCTTTACACGCAGATCAAAGTGTTTTATGTATGCAGCACAGGAAACATGTTCTGTGTGAAAAACCTTTAGCTTCCAATTTAAAAGAGGCAAGCATGATGATTGAAGATGCTAAGAAATACAATGTTACGCTGATGGAGGCTATGAAACCTACGCTGACTCCTAATTTCAGTGTTGTGATGGCTAGTTTGAACAGGGTAGGGAAGCTGCGACATTATTTTTCCTCTTACTGCCAGTATTCATCCCGCTACGAAAAATACAAAGCCGGTATTCCTGTGAATGCTTTTGATCCTTCGCTGTCGAATGGAGCTGTCATGGATATTGGCGTTTATACCATTTACCCGATGGTGGTGCTTTTCGGGAGACCTGAAAAAATTAAAGCACAGGGTGTGAAACTTGAAACCGGAGCTGATGTGCTCGGTACAGTTAGTTTTGAATATAAAAATGGCATGAATGCCACAATCATATATTCTAAAGTGTCTGATTCTGTATTAAATACTGAAATTCAGGGAGAATCAGGAAATATCATATTAGACCGTATTAACACAATTAAAAAAGTATTATTTATTTCCGGTGGAAGAGCTTCGATGGGTAAAGGGATGCAATCAGAGCCGGAAGATCTTTCCGTTGAAACTGTTCATGATGAATATTATTATGAATTGAAACACTTTATAGATCTTATTTTAGAAGGGAAACATGAATCAGATATCAATAGCCATCAAAATTCACGAATCACCCTTGAAATTATCGATGAAATACGCCGGCAATTGGGTGTTGTTTTTCCGGCTGATTAGAATTGATACTAGTCTTACTTCTACTGAACAAAGGACTAAATCTTCCACACTTTAATCGTGGTTTATAACCACAAATTTCCACACTTTTCCACAGTTGCGTTTTTATTAATGTGCTCATAATATGCATATTATTGTTTTGGAACAACACTTGCTCATGTATATATTAACAAATCATTAAAATTTATCATCATGAGAAAAATTCAATTATTAACAATTATTACAGCACTTATTTTCACGGCAACATCCTGTGTTGAAAACACCGGGAAATATAAAACATTAGCTGCCGAACGCGATTCATTACAATTACAGGCTCAGACAATAGAAGCTAATTACAATGAAACTATTGGTGTTCTGAATGAAGTGGAAGAAGGTTTTACCCAAATTCGTGAAGCAGAAGGCAAAATGATGCTGGATGTAAAGCGTATTGAAGGAAATAATATTTCCAAAAAAGAACAAATTGCTTTTCAAATTAATCAGATTAAAGAAATGCTGGCACAAAACAAAGCGCGTATTGAACAATTGCAACGTCAGTCGAATCAACGTGGGAAAGAAAATTCAAGTTTAAATCAAACGATTCAACGGATGCAAACCGAACTGGAAGAAAAAACGGCTTTTATTGCATCACTGCAAGCTGAGTTGGAAAAGAAAAATATCAGAATTGACGAACTGACAGCTTCAGTCGGACAACTGAATACAGAACTGAATCAGTTGAGTGAAACTTCAGAGAAACAAAAACAGATGATTGAAAATCAGGATGTTGATATGAATACAGTATGGTATGTTGTTGCAACATCATCTGATTTGAAAGCATCTCAAATACTAACATCAAACGGACTTTTCAGACCAAAAACGGTTCTTGATCAGAATTTTGACAAATCAGCATTTGTTCAGGCTGACAAAAGAAATGTTAAGGTAATAACTACCGATAGCAGAAGGGTGAAAATTCTGACTTCACATCCAAAAGAAAGCTACAAACTAATCACTGCTGATGATAAAACCATTTCAATTGAGATTCTGAATCCGGCTCTATTCTGGAGTGTTTCAAAATACTTAGTTGTACAAAAATAAAAAATACTTCTGACAAATGACAATGACTCAAAAGGGGCCTAAACCTTAACCTGAAAAAACAAGATAGTACTTTATTTGAGATTTTATCTGTATTTGATCAATCGACTTCATCTGCTCCACCCACTAAAGTTATTGGTAGCAGATGAAGTTATTTTATGAAGTTTTTTGTTGTTTTTTGTTGATGAAATTTTATAATTTCATTATCTTTGCTTTCGATGAAAACAAAGATTCTCATTGTCGAAGATGATACTGCTTTTGGTTTGATGTTACAAAAGTGGTTTCAACGTCATGATTATGATGCTGTTTTGTGTAACAAAGTCAGAGATGCGCAAGAGACATTAGATAGTCAACAGCTTCATCTTGTACTTACTGATTTGCGACTACCGGATGGCGATGGTATCATGTTACTTCAGTGGATGCGGGATCAGAAGATGAATACACCTGTCATCGTGATGACCAGCTATGGGGAAGTACGAAGTGCTGTAGCAGCTATTAAAATAGGTGCAGAAGATTTTCTTGAAAAACCCATTCTACCTTCCATCCTGAACGAAAAAATTGATTTAGCCCTGTGAAATAACACGACGGATAAAAAAACAATCAACGAACAGATTGTTAAAAACGAC
>JAQWCZ010000309.1 GCA_028705705.1 Paludibacter sp. | reverse complement strand
GGAAGAATCGGTCTGATAAAAATGACATGGTTGAAGTCATGAAACAAAAAGGTTATGATTTTGCTGCAAATGAGACCGAATTACGCTCAATAAATAAACTTCCGGCACTGGCAATTCTGGCTGATTTAGAACTGCCGGTTGCTTCTATCAGAGGAAATCTTTTCCGTAACATGAGTCAAAAAGCAATTGATTTATTAAACACTGAAAATAAAAAAGGATTTTTTCTGATGATTGAAGGTTCGTGTATTGACGATTGGAGTCATGCCAACAAAATTGACAAAGTAGTAGAGGAAATTCTTGATTTGGACAGAACTATTGGAGATGTATTGCAATGGGCTGAACAGGATGGTGAAACACTTGTCATTGTAACAGCAGATCATGAAACCGGTGGCTTAACCTTGTTAGATGGAGACATCAAAACAGGTGTCGTAAAAGTAAATTTTGCAAACGAAAGTCATAGCAATGTTTTAGTTCCTGTTTTTGCATATGGACCCGGGGCTGAAAACTTCTCAGGCATTTATGAAAACACAGAAATTGGACAAAAAATCATCAACATCTTTAAGGGGTTAATTATTCAATAGTTTAGAGGTAATAAATTAGTTTTATTAGGTAGAAATATAAATCTTTTAATTTTTCATTTATGAAATCAACAAAAAAAATTTTAACAGGATTTTTCCTGTTAATTGCTCTTGGTATGTTTGTCGGAATGGCATCCTGTTCAAATAACAAAGCACCACAAATGGTGAAATTTGAAGCTCCTGAGCGACCTGCCGGACAAGAAAACGTGTTACAGTTACGCTGTGATCCGATACCGACAGTCAGAGTGGCTTTCATCGGTTTAGGTTCTCGCGGATTAGAAGCCGTTAGACGCTTTATGTACCTCGAAGGTATTGAAGTAGTAGCTATCTGCGATATCAACAAAGATTTTGTCGCTAAAACACAGGAATTACTGGCTGAGAACAATAAACCCAAAGCGCTTGAATTTACAGGAGAAGAAGACTGGAAGAAAGTATGCGAGCTCGAAAATGTTGACCTGGTATACAATTGTACCCATTGGGCACTACATACACCAATTGCAGTATATGCCATGGAACAGGGAAAACACATTGCCCTTGAGGTGCCGGCAGCCATGAGCATTGAAGATTGTTGGAAACTTGTAGATACAGCCGAGAAAACCCGTAAACATTGTATGATGCTCGAAAACTGCTGTTACGACTTCTTCGAAATGGCAACACTCAATATGGCTCAGCAGGGATTGTTGGGTGAAATTGTACATGTCGAAGGTGCTTATATACATGATTTAAGGGAACTCAACTTTAAATCACCGGAAGATGGTGGGTATCAGGGTATGTGGAGACTGGATTACAATGAAAAAAACAAGGCTAATATCTACCCTACCCATGGCTTAGGTCCTGTTTGTCAGACTCTGAACATCCACCGCGGTGATAAGATGAATTACCTGGTATCCATGTCTTCTGATCAGTTTGGGATGACGGAGTATGCAAAAAATAAATTCGGAGAAAACTCAGATTATGCCAAGCGTACTTACGAAAAAGGGGACATCAATACCACCATCATCAAAACTGAGAAAGGGAAAACCATCATGATCCAGCACGATGTGACCAGTCCACGTCCCTACAACCGCATTCACATGCTCAGTGGCACCAAAGGCTTTGTACAAAAATATCCGGTTCAGGGTATTGCACTGGAACCCAATGCACACGAATTCCTTCCTGAAGAAGAAATGGAAAAACTGCTGAAAGAATACGAACATCCTATTGTAAAAGAAGTAGGTGAAAAAGCCAAAGAAGTGGGTGGTCACGGCGGCATGGACTTTATCATGGATTACCGCCTGATTTATTGTCTGCGAAATGGTTTACCCCTCGATCAGGATGTGTATGACGCTGCAGAATGGTCGAGTCTGGTCGAATTAACAGAAATTTCTGTCAGAAACGGTTCTGTACCAGTGGAGATTCCGGATTTCACCCGTGGTGACTGGAATAAATTACAAAAATTAGAATTTGCAAAATAATTGAATAATCAGTTAAAGAAGAAGCTTTATTCAGAGCCCTCTTTAACTGATTATTTTATTCTCTATTTACAATAGTTCGGTAAATATTTATTTAATAAATTAATAATCAAGTAATTATCTAACAAAGTTTAGCATAAAATAATTGGTTAAGTCACTGGTATTCAGTATCTTTATAGTTATTCGAAGACTAATAAAGGCAATGAAAAGAACCAGCATACTTAACCAATACAAGGGTATCTGTAGTGATATTCTCAGTGAAATGACCACGAAGTTACGCAAAAGTTTTAAAACATTATTCATGGAAACGTTGATTTTATACATAGTAATTCCCGGCAGGATTAATTTTCTTCAGTTGGGAAGATATGGTCGCTCTTGCGAGCAACGTTTCCGCCAGAACTTCTCTAAAGATTTTGACTGGCTCGAATTTAATCTTAAAATGCTGATTAATAAATAAAAAAAGTTTTTAGT
Source organism: Paludibacter sp. (assembly GCA_028705705.1). Classification (GTDB taxonomy): domain Bacteria; phylum Bacteroidota; class Bacteroidia; order Bacteroidales; family Paludibacteraceae; genus Paludibacter. Next base: position 532 of record JAQWCZ010000309.1, on the reverse strand, counting down.
AATCATTTTTAAAACCGCTGATCCTTACTGGTACTTTTTTGATACCTGATTTTATATAACAATCAACCTAAGGTTCAGTGGTTTTTTAAATTATATTTGTATGAAAATTAAATATTTTTTTCCATTCATCTTATTGCCTCTTTTTTGCATGTGCAATGGATGTGAAAACATAGTAGAAAACAAGGATAAATCTGAAGGTATTTATCTTAAAGGTTTTGAAAAAATTTCGTTGCAAAGTCAAATAACCAGTGTACAGCCCATGACAGGCATTGTATTATGGCCTGCGCTGGCAAAATCACGTAACAGTACGTATGGTAATTCAATCAGTCTCGAATTTTCCTATTGTCTTCCTTCTGATGTGGTTACAGGAAAACAAGACGGAATCATTCAATACGACTGGTCATCATTTGAATCATTGCTGGACGATATTGCCGGTCGTGGACACCAAGCGATCGTGCGCTTTCGTTATGAATATCCGAATGCGAATACAAATGGTGTAAAAGGAGGTACAGCAGTTCCGGCTTATATTAAA
>JAQWCZ010000308.1 GCA_028705705.1 Paludibacter sp. | reverse complement strand
AACTCCACCTACAGGAACTGCGCCTAACACAATCCCACTTACCCCAACTTCTGTTCCGTTCATCCATGGAAAAGAGCTTCCATTGTATTGTACAGAGGCTGTCATTCCTTTTGTATGAGGAAAAACGAGATTCGGTAAGTCAGCAGTAAAAGTATAATTATAAACACCGATAGAATCTAACACATAATCAGTTGCAGCCGTATTAGAACTCAATTTATTTTCAATATTAAATTGGGCCCCGCTTAGTGGAACTTTGTCTGCTTCCTTAGTGACCGGATGTATGTATTCTTCGTATGCATTTACCTGAAAATTATAGATATTTCCCTGCGTAAATACCGGTTTTCCACTGGCGTATGTAGCTAATCCATTTATATTCTTTATTAATGCTATAGATTTATTATTATTATCATTGTTAGGATCCACATAATTGTAAATAGTATCGCCAAAAGCCGCCCAGTCATATTTCAAATCTCTTATTGTAAACACGGGTACCGGTGCTTTGTAGTTCAAGTCCAGCTTATAATGATACCTACAAGAATCAATTTTAGTAACCGATTTCTCATCTACGGTTATTTTTCCTGCATGAATAGTGTCAACCATCGTTATCATAGGAATCATATCGATAGCAGGCTGGTTTTCTAAACGAAAAGCAGTCTTGTCTTTATCCGCTGTCTGTACATCAATAACCGACATGGGTATTGGTGGCACCTGAACCAAAAATTCACCACTGGATGCATCCGTAGTAATAATGATTTTATCTTGTCCGGTTTTAATTTTTGCTATGCTTTTTACTGTTGAATTACCACTTGTGAGCGAAAGCGAATCAGTAGAGGTGTAATTCAATTGATAGATATCTTTCAGTTTGGGCTGAATAGTTACTTTTGCCTGGCCAATATTGGCAATACTTCTGTTGAAACCTATCGGTTTAGCAGCTTGTACTGCTCCACCAACAACACGACCTATAAGGGTTACTTTGGTAAGGTCCTTAAAATTAATATTGCTCTTATTTACATTAAAGTTATACTTCGTATCCAGTTTTAAGGTAGCATCAGGATCGGCATCGGCGAAAATATGGCCATTCTTTCGCAATGTAATTTTATGCTCACCTATCGGAACATCAATTTCGTAATGTCCTGTAGCATCAGAAACTAATACTACATTATCCCGTGTACAGGTAATTCCATCCACTAAAAATTCAACACCTTCAACGGGGTAATTTGTATTCTCATAGAAGATATTTCCACTTATTTTAAACGAGGAAATATCTTTGAAACTGATTTTACTTTGAACTTCAGAGCTGGTACCTCCAATAAATATTAACTGTTTGGCCGGTTCAAATTCATGTGTTCCCAGTGCCGGTACAACCTGATAAGTTGAGCCATTTCCTTTATAGGGAACTCCCTGAATAATATAATTTCCATTATTGTCGGTTGTTGTTTTAATTGACAATTGATCTAAGGTAGGTACGGCATCCGAAGTAACAGCTCCAACCAGTGAAATATGATTTTCGTTGTAACTTTTACTTATGTTCGATTTATCAAAAATAAAACTGTTAATGCCTTCATCCATTTGCCAGTAACCTATCAAATCCAGTTCGGTTCCTGCCAGATAACGATCATGGTTCGCATTAACTTCAGCATTTGTCAATGCTCTGTTCCACAAACGCATCTCATCAATATTTCCAACGAAATTAGCATCTGACGACTGGTAGGGCGAAGCTAATTTGGCCTCTGCAGTGGTGGTATTCTTACAAGTATAAGCCGCATCCAATTTAATACTGTCCGCTACAACTCCATTCAGGTAAGTTTTCAGGCATTGACTTGTTTTGTTATAGCTTAATGAAAAATGAAAAAATTTATCACCTGAAATATTACTAATATTAGTTGTAATTTGAGGATCCGTTTTAGATTTATCATGCACATAAACCTTTATGGCATTTCCATCCAGTCTTATCGAATACTCATTTCTCATCTCATAAATAAATGCATTCACCTGCGTTCTGTTCGCTGGTTTTAACCAGGCTTGCCAGGTAAATCCATTTGCAATGCAACCATGCTTTGCTGGTTTCAACTTTGCAGTGCCACCAAATTGAGTTCCCTGTTTATTAAACTCGATACTTTTGTAAAGTTTCTGCTCCATATCCTGATTTTCAACGGATACATTTACTCCTCCGACTGCTGTTCCTGCACCAAATACAATATTACCACTTATTGTTCCAATAGGCTGACTAAAACCTAAACCCACCGAATCCGCAGTAAACACTTCCACTGCATCTCCTGTTGCAGGCTGATAATAGGATTTAATCTGATATTGATATAATATTCCCGGCGATACTGAGAGGTCTTCCCAGTTTTCTATCTTATTACCCGATTGCTTTTCGGCAACCATTTCATAGTTAAACACTTTTGATCCATTGTCGTATATCTTCCTGTAAATAACAAATTTATCATTCAGAAGTGGCTTATCTATTTCCCATGACAACCTGATGCGATCATTTAAGACTCCTTTTGTAGTAGTCAAGCTCAGAAATTTAGCTCTGTCGACAATTTTAACGTCCCTCCATGCACTGGTATCAATTCTTCCATTATTATCCAATTGCAATTGATATCTGTAGGGTACTGCATTTACAGCGGTATAATCGACATATTTCAGCGAATTTCCTGCTACAACAAAGTCTTTAACGTCAAGCGAATTAATAAGATTTATGCGTCGAATAGTGATATTAGCAGGGTTATTTGTACACCAGGTCATTTTCCAGCTTATTTCTGCATTAGCCGCTTTTGCAGGTGCAACTACGGCAATATTACCTACGGCCGTAAAACTGCTAAAATCAATATTTAGACGTGCGACTGATATATCAGTTTTTACTAATAATTGCGGCAAATAGGTATGTGCATCCGTTTTAGTAAAATTGACCGAAGTGGAGTTTAGAATATTTGGAATCGTTCTGATAATATAGGTATATTTTTTTTCCCACACCAAAGCCGGATCATTATCATTGTACAACACAACATTCATTCCTAAACCGTTGG
>JAQWCZ010000307.1 GCA_028705705.1 Paludibacter sp. | reverse complement strand
CATATTGGTCATGCCAAAGCGATTTGCCTTGATTTTGGCATTGCTCAAAAATATAATGGCATTTGTAACCTGCGTTTCGACGACACCAATCCGGTGAAAGAAGATGTGGAGTACGTTGATTCCATCATGGAAGATATTCAATGGTTGGGTTATCAATGGAAAAACATGTATTATGCTTCTGATTATTTTCAGCAATTGTGGGATTTAGCAGAAAAACTGATACTCGATGGTAAAGCATATGTTGATGAACAATCGGCAGAAACCATTGCCAAACAAAAAGGAACACCTACTGTCCCCGGGACTGAAAGTCCGTTCCGTAATCGTCCGGCTGAAGAAAGTCTGGTTTTGTTCCGTAAAATGAATACAGGAGAAATAGCTCCGGGTGCTATGGTGTTACGTGCTAAAATCGACATGAGTGCTTCGAACATGCACATGCGTGATCCAATCATGTACCGCATCATCACCGATCATCCACATCACCGTACGGGTTGGAACTGGAAGGCTTACCCGATGTATGATTATGCGCACGGACAATCGGATTATTTCGAAGGAGTAACGCACTCTTTGTGTACACTTGAGTTTGAAGTGCATCGCCCGTTATACGACTGGTTTATTGATCAGTTTCAGGATTCAGATTACAGACCCCGCCAAACCGAATTCAACCGTCTGAACATCACTTATACCGTGATGAGCAAACGTAAAATGCTTCAATTGGTGGAGGAAGGTCTTGTTTCGGGTTGGGATGATCCCCGCATGCCTACCTTGTGTGGTCTGCGTCGCCGGGGTTATTCTCCTGAAGCCATTCATAATTTCATCGACAAAATCGGATATACCAAATACGACGGCATAATCGATGTAGGCTTGCTCGAACATGCCGCCCGCGAAACCCTCAACAAAACAGCTACTCGTGTGAATGCTGTGCTGAATCCGGTGAAATTGATTATTACCAATTATCCCGAAGGAAAAACTGAGGTGCTGACGACTGAGAACAACCCGGAAGATCCATCAGCAGGAAACCGCGAGATTATTTTCAGTCGTGAACTTTACATCGAACAAGATGATTTTATGGAAGAAGCTCCCAAAAAATTCTTCCGCATGACACCCGGACAGGAAGTGCGTCTCAAAAGCGCCTACATTGTAAAATGCACTGGCTGTAAAAAAGACGCTGATGGGAATGTCGAAGAAATTTATTGTGAGTATGATGTGAATACCAAAAGCGGTATGCCCGATGCTAACCGCAAGGTGAAAGGAACACTGCACTGGCTGTCAACTCAAAATTCTATCCCTGCGGAAGTACGCTTGTACGATCGCTTGTTCAATGTGGAAAACCCTGCTGCCGACGAACGTGATTTTCGTGACTTGTTGAATCCGGATTCGCTCAAAGTTGTTACAGGGTGTTTTGTAGAACCTTGGTTGAAAAATCAGTCTGCATTAGCTCACTTCCAGTTCCAACGTACCGGTTATTTCAACATTGATCCGGATACCACACCGGAAAGGCTGATTTTCAATAGAACAGTCTCGTTGAAAGACAGTTGGGCGAAGGAGAAAAAGGTTAACGCCTAACAAGGTCATCCAGCTCCATAGACACAATCGGACTGTAGAAGCATTTTCACTGGATGTAAAACCAGCTATTTTCTCAAAATAGATAAACATTCACAAAAAATAAGTATCTTTGCGGCTTATATAATAAATCATATTTACCCTTTTATGAGTCAATTAAGCACAGTGTTGGGGCAGTACGATGCTCCGCAAAAGGCAAAGGCGCTTGGTGTTTATCCATACTTTCGTCCGATTCAATCCGATCAGGATACGGTAGTGACAATTAATGGGAAATCCGTTTTAATGTTTGGATCAAACAGTTATTTGGGCTTGACAAATCACCCCCGTTTGAAAGAAGCAGCAATAAAAGCCATAGAAAAATATGGCACAGGTTGCGCCGGATCCCGATTCTTGAACGGTACGCTCGACATTCATATTGAACTGGAAGAACGCCTCGCGAAGTTGGTACACAAAGAATCTGCGTTGGCTTATGCAACTGGTTTTACCGTTAACTCCGGAGTAGTACCTTGTATCACCGGTCGCGAAGACTATCTTATTTTTGATGAATTCGACCATGCTTCCATCATTGAAGGAAAACGTTTATCGTTCTCTAAACAATTAAAATATCGTCATAATGATATGGAATCGCTGGAAAAGCTCTTGCAGAAATGTGAGCTGGAGCGTACTAAAGTAATTGTAGTTGACGGAGTGTTCAGTATGGAAGGCGATGTGGCCAAATTACCGGAAATCGTAGCGTTATCTAAGAAATATAATGCATCTATCATGATTGATGAAGCCCATTCACTTGGCGTTTTCGGGAAAACCGGCGCCGGTGTTTGTGAACATTTTGGCGTATCCGATGATGTGGATCTGATCATGGGAACATTCAGCAAGTCATTGGGTACCATAGGAGGGTTTGTTGCCGCAGATGAAAATATTATCAATTACTTGAAACATAACTCCAGAACCTTGATATTTAGTGCATCTATTACACCGGCATCAACAGCTTGTGTAATCGAAGCCCTGAATGTGATGGCTGATGAAAAATGGCGACAGGATGCGCTTTGGGCAAACACCCACAGGGCAAAAGATGGCTTTGTTAAAGCCGGTTTTGAAATTGGTGTAACTGAAACACCCATTATTCCATTATATGTGCGGGATAATACCAAGACTTTTATGATGACGAAGATGTTGATGGATGAAGGGGTATTTGTGAACCCGGTAGTTTCTCCGGCAGTTCGTTCGGAAGATTCCTTGATTCGTTATTCTCTGATGGCTACGCATACTTTTGAACAAATTGATGAGTCGATAGAGAAAATTACGAAAGTAGCCAGAAGTATAGGAATTATTGAGTAAGACAGATTTAAATTTTTTACTAATACTATTTACCATTTACTTATTTACCATTTACCATTTTATTGTAGATGAAGACTGTGTCGCTTCTGGAATAAATCGTAAAAGGGAAATGAATAAATGGTAAATTATTTCAAGAAA
>JAQWCZ010000033.1 GCA_028705705.1 Paludibacter sp. | reverse complement strand
TGCATTGAATACCTTACCGCCTGTGAAATATACACACATCAGTTTTTCAGAAACAGCTCCGGATTCCCTGCAGTGCTTGGTTACGATTGCTGAAGCAAAGTCTTTTACTTTTACTTCTCAGGCGGAGGTTACTTTTACGGAAGGCTATTGGGGTGTAGCTGGGAATGCTGGTGTAGTGCACCGTAATCTCTTTAAAGGAGCAGAATCACTCACCTTACAGGGTCGTTTGGCTTTAGAGTATCAGGGGGATGTTATTGCACAGGAGTGGGGCGGGCAAGCAGGTATCCGTGTGCCGAGAACAATTATACCATTTATTAATGATGTTTATAGCCGCACGCTGCAGGGTTCAACAGAATTCCGGGGTGTCTTCAACTTTCAACACCGACCGGAAGAATTTACTTCGACAAATTTCGGGGGAGGAATCAAGTACAACTGGATAACAGGCAGACAAAATCATAACCTGGACTTACTGGATCTGAGTTATGTGAATTTTCCGTGGATTTCGCCGGAGTTTAGAGAAACATTCATCGAAAGTGGTAAATATAACAAGTATAATTATGATAATTATATGATCATGCGGTTGAGTTATAGTACTGCATTCAGTAGTTTTAACCCAGCCAGACCTATGAGAAATTACTTTACCTACCGTTACGGTGTTGAAAGTGCAGGTAATGCTTTATACGGAATCTATAAGTTGTTGGACATTCCTGCTAATAATGAGGGTGTTTATGAAGCTTTTAATATACGTTTTTCTCAATATGTAAGGGGAGAAATCAATACTTCCTATCATCAAATTATAGATAAAAACAACAAATTTGTATATCATGCCGGTATTGGTGCGGGATTGCCTTATGGAAATTCAGAAATTATTCCATTTGAAAGAAGGTTTTATAGTGGTGGCGCTAACAGTGTCAGGGGTTGGGGTGAAAGTATGCTCGGACCGGGCTCTTATCATCGCTTCAACACCAATAGAAGAAGGGATTATAATCAGGTAGGTGATGTTAAATTGGATCTCAACTTCGAATACCGGGCAAAGATGTTTTGGTTACTCGAAGGATCCATTTTTGCTGATGCGGGTAATATCTGGACAGTCCGGGAATATGATAACCAGTCCGGTGGGGTGTTCAAACTGGATACTTTCTGGAAACAAATTGCCCTGGCTTATGGTATTGGGCTACGGATGGACTTTAATTTCTTCCTTTTCCGGATTGATTTGGGCGTGAAATTACATGATCCGGCGGCTATCACAACACCTAAATGGATAATTCCAAAATCATTCAACGATGTGGCTTTACATATTGCAATTGGCTATCCGTTTTAATCTGATTTAAAAGTCAGACGGTGATAATCTGTTACTCCAAACTCCCGAATCGCTGCTTTGTGTTTTTTTGTTGGATATGCTTTGTTTTGTTTCCAGTCATACTGCGGAAATTGGTTATGCAACCTGTACATCAGTTCATCACGGTGGGTTTTTGCTAAAACGGATGCTGCTGCAATGGATTGATATTTGCTGTCACCTTTGACAATAGTTTTGTGTGGAATTTCCTCGTATGGTTTAAATCTATTGCCATCAACAATAATATATTCCGGTTTTATTTTTAATTTGTTTATGGCTTTGTGCATGGCTAAAATAGAAGCATTCAGGATGTTGATTGTGTCAATTTCATGATTATCAACTTCTGCTACTGACCAGGCCAACGCTTCTTTTTCGATGATTACCCTGAGCAAATCTCGTTGTTTTTCTGAAAGTTGTTTGGAGTCATTCAATAAATCGCACCGGAAATTTTCTGGTAGAATAACGGCCGCAGCAACTACCGGACCGGCCAGGCAACCCCTTCCGGCTTCATCACATCCGCATTCGTACTTAAAACCTGAAAAATTGAATGCAAGCATGTTATTCTTTGTTTTCCTTTATCTCTTTCCATAAATCCGGAGCCATATTTTTCACCGGTTTATAAAACTTTGATTCTTCTCTGGTTCCCGGGTCAATGAAATTAATTTTTTTATCTAAAGCATCGGTAAGAATCAATATCACGCTTACCAGTACAGCAAGTTTAATTCCTCCTAAAATACCACCTAACAAGGCATTTATCAATCCAAGTGATAAGGCATGAATCATTTTATTAATAATTTTGCCAATGATGATTAAACCAATTACTATGAGTACAAAAGCCAGGATGAAGGCCAATGGTTGAGCAGCTTTTATGCTGATGTCGAAAATATTAACCATCAGATGAACAATAAGTGGTGCGAAGAGCTTGCTTAAATAGATGCCAGCAATGATGATGATGAGGGAAATCACTTCTCTGATTAATCCACGGAACAGACCAATCACAAACCCCAATGCAATGGGTATGACAATATATAAATCTAAGGAGTTCAAGTTTTTTATTTGCAAATATAATGTTTTAGATTTAAATTTCTCACATGATGTTTAGTGTTTTTCTTTCAGAAAAACAGCTTATGTGGCCTCATGTGCCTTATTTTTTGTGATAAATATTTTTTATATGAAATATATCTCAATTTTGCATGATGTAAAGATCTGTATAACAATGTATAGAAATTTTAGAACGGGAAATATGTAGTTTCTAAGATATAGAAATATTTTTTTTATGTAAACATATATGAAAAACTACTTATATTTGCATTACATACGGTTCCGGATAAAACCGGATTAAAAGGGAATCCCGTGAAAATCGGGAGCTATCCCCGTAGCTGTAAGTTCCCCGTAGGAAAGCTTGAGTTTTCTTCCGGAAATAGGGTGGAGAACAACCCCTGCCACTGGTAAATTACCGGGAAGGCCGTTCGAAACCGGAACAAGTCAGAAGACCTGCCGTTTGTCATTGATTCGTAGCTTTCGGGAGAAAAGCGAAGGATTCTGTGGCTGCTGTGTTGCGGAATAATTGTCCCTTTTTCCCCGAAAATTATAATCTCGTTGAATAATCCGATAATCCTGTCAGGTTTTTAAAACCTGACAGGTTTGAATCATCATCATTAAAATATATTTCAAAATGGAAACATTCATTATCAAGAGAGACGGGAAAAAAGGAGCTTTTTCTATTGAAAAAATCAAAAGTGCGATCAGGAAAGCATTTCTATCGGTAGGAACTTACGCGACGGAGGAAGTCATCGCGAATATCCTTTGCCGGGTGAACATCACGCAGGATGTCACGGTGGAAGAAATTCAAAATCAGGTGGAAATCGCGCTGATGTCGGAACGGTATTACGCAGTAGCGAAATCGTATATGTTGTATCGACAGAAACACCTCGAAGACAGAGAAGTACGTGATAAACTGGAATTTCTGATGGACTATTGCAATGCCCACAATGCTGCCTCGGGAAGTAAATACGATGCCAATGCCAATGTGGAAAACAAAAATATGGCGACACTCATCGGCGAACTGCCCAAATCGAATTTTATCCGTCTGAACCGCCGGATGCTTACCGACCGCATCAAAGAGATGTACGGAAAAGAAATAGCAGATCGTTATATCGATTTGCTGAACAACCATTATATTTATAAAAACGACGAAACCAGTCTGTCCAATTACTGCGCCAGCATTACCATGTATCCCTGGCTGATTGGTGGTACGACTTCTATCGGGGGTAATTCGAAAGCGCCGACCAACCTCAAGTCGTTTTGCGGTGGCTTTATCAACATGGTATTTATGGTGTCGAGTATGTTGAGCGGAGCCTGTGCTACACCGGAATTCCTGATGTACATGAATTATTTTATCGGGTTGGAATTTGGCGATGATTATTATCTCGAATCAAATAAAATTGTTGATCTGTCGAAAAAGCAACGTACCCTGGATAAGGTTATTACGGATTATTTCGAACAGATTGTGTATTCCATCAATCAGCCTACCGGAGCCAGGAATTTTCAGGCGGTGTTCTGGAATATCTCGTATTATGACCGTTATTATTTCAATAGTTTGTTTGAGAACTTCGTGTTTCCCAACGGCAGCAAGCCGCATTGGGAATCGCTGAACTGGCTTCAGAAACGTTTCATGAAATGGTTTAACCAGGAGCGTACGAAAACGGTGCTGACATTCCCCGTGGAAACAATGGCTTTGCTGAGTGAAAACGGAGAGGTGAAGGACAAGGAATACGGGGATTTTACGGCTGAAATGTACGCGGAAGGACATTCGTTTTTTACCTATATGAGCGACAATGCCGATTCGCTGAGCAGTTGCTGTCGGCTGCGTAACGAGATTACCGATAATGGTTTCAGTTACACGCTGGGTGCCGGGGGTGTTTCTACCGGTTCGAAAAGTGTGCTGACTATCAACCTGAACCGATGCATCCAGCATGCTGCCCGAAGGGGTATGCATTATCATTTTTTCCTCGAAGAGGTGGTGGATCTGGTGCATAAGGTGCAGATGGCTTATAATGAGAACCTGAAATATATGCAAGAGAAGGGTATGCTTCCTTTGTTCGATGCAGGATATATCAACATGAGCCGTCAATACCTGACCATTGGTGTAAATGGTTTGGTGGAAGCAGCAGAATTTCTCGGTGTTGAAATTAATGATAACCCAAGGTATACTTTGTTTGTGCAGGAGGTACTCGGACTGATTGAATCGTACAACAAAAAATACCGCACGAAAGATGTAATGTTTAATTGCGAAATGATTCCGGCCGAAAACGTGGGCGTAAAACATGCCAAATGGGACAAACGGGATGGATTCAAATCGAACCGGGATTGCTACAACAGTTATTTCTACATCGTGGAGGATGAGTCGCTGAATATTATTGATAAATTCAGGTTGCACGGACGAAAATACATCGAACACCTAACGGGTGGTTCGGCATTACACCTGAATTTAGATGAACATCTGAGTCAGCAGCAATACAAGCAGTTGTTGCGGGTGGCCATTCAGGAAGGGTGTAATTATTTCACCTTTAACATTCCTAATACCGTTTGCAACGACTGTGGACATATCGACAAAAATAACCTGCAGGAATGTCCGGTTTGCAAAAGCCGGAATCTGGATTACCTGACCCGCATCATCGGGTATATGAAACGTGTAAGTAATTTTTCGGAAAGCAGACAGGTTGAAGCTGCAAAAAGACATTATGCTACGATTTCTCAGTTATAATATTGTTTTTCAGGAAGTCCCCGGTGAAGTAACGCTTGCCATCAACCTGTCGAATTGCCCCAATGGCTGCAAGGGCTGTCATAGTCCCCATTTGCAGGAAGATACGGGAGAAATAATTGATGAAAAGGCGATTGATAAACTTCTTGCCAGATATGGCGATGCCGTTACCTGCATTTGTTTCATGGGGGGCGATGCCGATCCGCAGGCAGTGGAAAGGCTCTCGCGCTATGTTAGGAAAATATCAAGCAATCGTTTGAAAACAGCTTGGTATTCAGGAAAGCCGAAACTGCCGGAGGATTTTGCTGCCAGTAGTTTCGACTATATTAAACTCGGACCTTATGTTGCCAGGTTAGGCGGTTTGGATTCTCCGGATACCAATCAGCGGTTCTACAGGGTGGAGGATGGTGAGATGAAGGATTTGACGACATGTTTCTGGAATAAATACGATGTGCAGAGATTTGATGCAAAATAATTACCTTTACAAGCATTAAAAACAGATGCCTTATGCAAGAACTCGTAAACAAACAACGCCATTTTTTCAACTCCAATAAAACCAAAGACATCAATTTCAGAATAGAGCAACTGAAAAAGCTGAAAAAGTTGTTGAAGGAAAATGAGCAACGGATGGAGGAAGCGATTTATGCCGATTTCAGTAAATCAGCATTCGATAATTATTCCACTGAAATTGCCTTGTTGTATCTTGAAATAAATGATGCGGTTAAGAAAATAAAGAAATGGTCGTCACGAAAACGGGTGTCGACCGACTTGGTGAATCTCCCGGGAAGAAGTTACATCATGCCGGAACCACTGGGTGTTTCGCTCATCATCGGAGCATGGAATTATCCGTATCAGTTGTCGTTTGCACCGGCTATCGCGGCCATTGCAGCAGGAAATACCGTTGTGCTGAAACCGAGTGAATTGCCTGCTAATACGAGTAGGTTAATGGCTGAAATAATCAACAGCAATTTTAATCCGGAGTTTTTCAGGGTAGTAGGAGGTGGTGTAGCAGAAACGCAGCAATTACTCGAACAGCGTTTCGACAAGATATTTTTCACCGGTAGTGTGCCGGTAGGACGCATTGTCTATCAGGCAGCAGCAAAGCATCTTACACCCGTTACGCTCGAACTGGGCGGTAAAAGTCCGGCCTTTATCCTCGATGATAAAAATCTGAACATGTATGTGAAGCGTTTGGTCTGGGCAAAATTTGTGAATGCCGGTCAGACTTGCATTGCACCGGATTATATCTTAGTGAAACGCTCCCTGAAAGATAAGTTTATCCAACAGCTTATTGCTGAAATCAAAAAAGAGCAGTTTTCCATTGAAAATCAGAATTATGTCCAGATAATCAACGAGAAAAACATGAAGAGATTGATTGGCTATATCAATCAGGATAAGGTGGTGTACGGTGGAAATTACGATATGCAAACCCGTATCATTGAACCTACGGTGATGGATGAAGTTAGTTTTGATGATGCGGTGATGCAGGAAGAGATTTTTGGTCCGATATTACCGGTTATCCCTTTTGATTCTCTTGATGAAATGATTGCTGAAGTGAAACGCAGGGAGAAACCCTTGTCGTGCTATGTTTTCACACAGGATAAAAAACTACGGAATAAAATAATGCATGAGGTGTCGTTCGGCGGAGGGTGCGTGAACGACGCCATCATGCATATCAGTAATAACAAATTGCCTTTCGGCGGAGTGGGAGAAAGCGGTATCGGCTCCTACCACGGTGAGTATGGTTTCAGAACATTTTCACATTACAAAAGCATACTCGATAAACCGACCTGGTTCGAAGCAGGTTTGAAATACTTCCCCCACAGCAAAGCTAAGTTTAATTTAATGAAGAAGCTGTTGCGGTAGAAGCTAATTGTTTTTGCTTACCAGATAAATACAACCCTGAAATACATGGTTTCAGGCGGATCTGAAACGAAATCACTGTTTGTTACATAAAAATGGATGTCGTTTTGGGAATAATCAAAATCCACTGTCCGAGTCCAGAAGTTTCCATTGCTGTTTTCAAAATGACGGGTGTAAGGTAATGCTTGTTGTGCTCCGTTGAGTTCAACATATCCCATTACAGCTCCGTTATTTATCATGTAACTCGTGATTCCTTCCAGGTTAAAACGGCAACGATAATAGAGATTTAATCCATCATTATCAGTGAGTGCCTCCCAATCTGATGACCTGACTTGAAATGAGAAAACTTGTTTTGTGGTGAGATCCTCAGGATAATTGACAGTTTCGCATGCGCTAAAAAGCAATACTGAGATGGCAAATAGTAAATAGATACGTCGCATAATGATTTTAATTAAAGTGTTATTGTATAAGTTTTAAGAAAGGCAGGTGCTTAATTAGTACATGCCGAAAATTAATGTTTGATAACAGATACAAACATCTTGCCGTTTTTTAAAAAATATGAAATTATGGATTGAAAAAAAAATCTTTTACCTTTGTGTCTTCAAATTAAAGTTCTGTGTCTTCAAATAAAAAGCAAAAATAATAAAAGTAAAATAATGAAGAAAATTATTTGTAACATTATCCTGCTGTGTCTTTGTATTCATATGAACGCCCTGGATATTGTCAAAGACTCTGTTCAACTGGAAGATGTGGTTGTAACCGGTTCAAAGTTTGAAACTTCATGCAAACTGGTTCCGTTATCGGTTTCTCAAATTAGTGCTGAAAACATCAAGCAAAGCGGACATTACAATGTGCTTTCCACCCTGAGCGCTAATGTGCCGGGTGTTTTTATAACCGAACGCAATATTTTGGGATTTGGAGTTGCCACCGGCGGTTCAGGTGCTATCAATGTGCGTGGTGTGGGCAGCTCGCCCAATACGCAGGTGCTGGTGTTGATTGACGGTCATCCGCAATACCAGGGAATTTTCGGTCACCCGCTGCCGGATGCTTACGTGGCCTCAGATGTGGAGAAGGTCGAAGTGATACGTGGACCGGCATCAGTGTTGTATGGTTCAAATGCCATGGCCGGGACTGTCAATATTATCACCAAAAAGCAACAAACTGAAGGATTGTCGGCGACAGTAAACGCTGTTTATGGTTCATACAATACGCAGAAATATGCCGGGACATTCGGATTTAAAAAAGACAAACTGAGTTTGTTTGTTTCGGCTAACCATGCCCGTACCGATGGCATTCGGGAGCATACTGATTTTCAAATTAGCAATGGGTATGTGAAAGTTGGTTATGAACTTGATCAGCATTGGGAAATGACGGCTGATTTAAGTATGGCGCAATACGAAGCGAACGACAACGGGCCGGTTTATGCGCCGGCACCATTTAATATTGATATACTTCGTGGAAAAGCAGCACTTTCGGTAGAAAACAAATATGACAAGCTTGATGGTGCCATCAAATTGTATCATAATTTTGGAGAACATGATTTGTCAGACGGATTTCAATCGACCGACCGGAATTCAGGGTTGATGATTTATCAGAATTACCGTCTTTTTGACGACACCCATATTACAGCCGGCTTTGATGCAAAGCAATATGGAGGGCAGGCAAACGCAGGTATGGCTGCAAATGTGCTGAAAACGGTTAATGAACTGGCCGGATATGCCTTAATTCGTCAAAAACTGCTGCAAATTGTGGATTTGAATGCCGGTTTACGTTTTGAGCATAATTCCGTATTTGGAAACGAATGGGTTCCGATGGCCGGTGCAGCTGTCAGGGCTGGTGAAGCAACGAATTTCAAAGCTTCTGTTTCCAAAGGTTTCCGCAGTCCGACCGTGATGGAGCTTTATTTGTATGCCCCCAATGCCGATTTGAAACCCGAACGGATGATGAATTACGAGTTAAGCTGGTTACAATCCTATATGGCGAATCGGTTGAGTACTGAGCTGACAGCCTTTTTGGTTGAAGGAGAGAACATGATCCAGGTAGTTGGAGGCACACCTCCGAAACGTCAGAATGTAGGAACGTTCAGCAACCGTGGGATCGAATTCGCGGCGAAATACCGCGTGACGAACCAGTTGAACGTGCAGGCAAATTATACCTTCCTTGATATGGAAAAGAAAATTGTGGCAGCCCCAAAACACCAGTTCAATATCAACCTGAATTATCAGTATAAAATAATAAATTTCAATGTGTCTGCTCAACATGTGAACACCTTGTATGCTTCGCTCAATCCGGAGAGTATTCAGAGTTTTACTTTGCTTAATGCACGTGTTTCAGCTAAAATAACGAAACAAGTAGATGTTTTTGTGGCCGGACATAATCTATTGAATCAGCAATATCAGATTAACAATGGCTACCCGATGCCGGGGATTAATTTTCACGGAGGGATGAATTTTAGACTGTAAATATCTTAAATGGAAATTACCATGTACAAAAACATTATTTTCAAAATCTCCATTGTTCTTTTTAGTTTTTTGTTCATAACGGCCTGTGATCCGGAAAATATACCAGAGGAAGAAGTCAGTAGCGGTATTGGATATGTGTTTGATATCAAAGCACTACCTGTAATTTACCTGGATATCAACACGAGTGAATGGAATAAACTCCTTTCGTATTTTGATATCAATCCGAAAAATGAAGAATATATTCAGGGCGATTTTATCTTTGTAAAAGGTCAAAACCGCGATACACTGCCGGATATAGGACTCCGGTTAAGAGGAAATACCAGTCGGCGCAGACCAGAAGGAAATCCCGGAGAATTGCATAATCCAACAAATCCTGATTGGCATCATGTACATTTTGCCTTGAATTTTAAGAAATATGTTAAAGGACAAAAACTCAGGGGGCTTGAAAAGATCAATTTGAAATGGTTCAAAGATGATGGAATGTATGCACGGGAAGTATATTGCTATGATTTGTTCGAAAGATTTGGGGTGTGGACCAGTCCGCAATCAAGTTATTGCAGACTGTATCTGAGGATCAAAGAAGATAATCAATTGGTGTATTACGGTGTCTATCAGATGGTGGAACCTGTAGATAAAGAGTACCTGAAGAATCGTCCGGATTTGTTTCCCGATAGTGATGGTAACCTATGGAAAGCCAATTGGGGGGCTGACCTGCGGGAAGCTGACGAGTCAAAAATGGGTATTGAGAATATTACGCTTACGGATACTTATGAACCGGTATATGATTTAAAAACGAATGAGGATGATTTAGAATCAGCAAAAAACCAGTTAGCTCAGTTTATAACTGATTTCAATACAAAGCAAGGAGCTGAATTTCAGTCGTGGATTGAATCACGTATGGATGTCCCATTATTTCTGAAAACTTATGCTGTTAATGTGTTGTGTGGGATGTGGGATGATTATTGGAACAACTCAAACAACTTTTACTTCTATTTTGATTCTCAGAATAAGTTTTATTTTATTCCTTATGATTACGACAATACCCTGGGGACATCCTTGTTGATGGATGATGCAGGTCGCCAGGATTTACTAAATTGGGGTAAATCGTCAAATCCGGTTGTCAAAAAAATCATTTCTATACCGGCTTACAAAAGTATGTATGTTGATTTTCTGAAAGAACTTTGCAGTCAGGATAAGGATTTGTTTTATCATGAAAAAAGTATAAGTCGTATAAAAGCCTGGCAAGCCATGGTGCAACCCTACATTGAGAATGATACAGAAGAAGATAATGAACTTGTTGACGTTCCTGCTTCCTGGGGGAATTGTCTGCATTACCGATTGCTGTCACCAACCAATAATTATTTTAAGATACGGGCATCCAACTTGCCTCAATAATAAAGGAAATATCTTTATAATAACCATTTTTTTGCAATTTTTATGTTGATTCCTTCGAAAGTCTGCCACCCGGATTTATCTGTCACTCTAACCATAAAGTGATAATCGCCCGTATCTACGTCCGCAGGAACATCAATAGTAACAGAAGCAGTATATTCGGTTAATCCTCTCGGGATTGAGAATTCTTTAATGAACAGTAAAGGATTGACGGCTTTTTTAACCGGTTCAAGTTCGCACTCTACCACTGAGGTGCTGTGCGTGTGATGGTCGAAGTTGTTGTGTAACTCGATGCTGTAAGATCCCAGTTCGACATTGTCGGTGAAGCGGGCATGAAAAGTGAAACTTTCTCCCCGGTAAACCGTCACGCAGTTTTGAGGGAAAGCGTTGTCGCTGCTCATGTCTATCACCGGGATTTCATCGTCTGTTTCCACGCAGGCGACCAACAGCATGGTCAGCAGCAGAGCCGGAAATATCCGTATCATGCTGCTAACCTTTGAAGTTTTGTATTTGGTAAACATATTTGCTAATGTTAAAACGTGAACTTGTTTGATCACGGATTTTCTTTTTTGATTGCTGATGCCTGCGTTAAAATCGTAATTTCCTCTTCAATCATCGACTGATTACCGTCCAAATCGGTCACGTAAAGGTGCAGGTGATAACTCCCGGGTTCGGCATATTCCGGAACCTCGATATGCTCGTGGAATGTTGTGTTCTTTACATTGGCATAAACCCCGGTGTAAATCGTATCAACTTCCCATTCTTCAGCGTGTGCAGCTACTCCGCGGATTTTCATTTTCGGGGCATGCTCAGCACCTTCTTCTTCGTGATGGATTACCAAACGAATACTGGCAATTTTCCCGTCCGCGATGATGTCGGCTTCAAGGTGTAAATCGTCGCCAATATAAGCCGTTTTCGAATTATTTAATCCTATTTCGACGCTTTTAAACACAGGCGCTGAGATTTCTTTTTCGCAGGCAACCAATAGTAAGGCTGCAATAGAGATGAAAAGAAAAGATTGAATGAATTGTTTCATGTTGTTGAAATTTAAATTGTTGATAGTTGGATTGTGATAATAAAATTTCTTCCTTGTCCCGGCACTTCAATCAGCCTGTAGAAACTGGTATGATCGTAGTAACGGGTGTTTAAAAGATTGTTCAGCTGCATGTTCAGCCGGATGTTGAATTTGCCGGTTCTTACTCCTGTTCCGGCGTTCAGGTTAATGAGTCCATATCCCGCGGTTTTCTTTTCAGGCGGAACTATCTTATTTTGTGGTGCAACTAATTTCAGCTCTATCCCCACTGCCGGTTGTTGTAGAAACTGCCTGTTCGGGAATGTATAATCAGCTCCGATATTGGAAGTCAGGGGCGGAGAAAAGGGTAGGGTATATCTTTTTTTCAAACCCGAAAGCTGAACGGAATAGATGTATTCCATGTCGGCCGACAAATTAAATGCAGGGGTCAGTTTATAGCCGGCTGAAACCTCACCTCCTGTACGGAAAACCTTGCTCTGACTGTAATAATACACCTGCTGGGCTTCGTAATATTCAGGGGTGGGATTCAGGTAAATGTAATTCGGAAAATAATTGAGGAACGGACTGAATTCGGCATGCCATTTTTCTTTTTTTACGATCAGACCGAAATCCAACTGGTAGGATTGCTCCGCGTTTAGCGTGGTGTCGCCTTTCTCGTACCGGTACATGTGGTAATTAATCCCGTTGGATGCCAGCTCTTTGGCGGTAGGCATCCTGAAACTTTTGCCGGCATTGACTTTGGCTGTCAGACTACCGTTTTGGTACGTTGCCTCTGCTCCCCAACTGAAACTGCCGA
>JAQWCZ010000306.1 GCA_028705705.1 Paludibacter sp. | reverse complement strand
TAATATTGAGCAATCCCGGCATACCTGCTCTTTGCCTCAGGGCGTTGATGGTTATGTCGATATCACCCTGTGTAATAGTGCCAAGTTCTGCTTTGGCTTCGGCATATATCAACAGTATTTCGCCATAACGGAAATAGATGCATCCATTGGTACCTTTACGGTTATCATATTCGGTTTTATCGCCACTATGACCTTTGTACATTTGGTATCCTGTAACACATCTGGTATCCAGCACGGCAACAATCATCGGGTTTTCGAAGAAGTTGTCCGGTTTCCAACGGTAATGCTTACCATCAGGTACGCAGATGGTTTGATTCAAACGAGGATCTCGGTTCCTCACGACTCTTGTTAAACTGTCATCCCCCTGATAAAGTGGGTTTTCGGTACCCGGGGATAAATAGATAGGTTTACCATCCGTGCATAAATATTGATCCACTAAGCGTTTGGTAATTCCAATTCCTGCTCCGGTATATGATATGTTTATCCAACGGTTAAATAGTTGGTCGGCTTCAGCCGAATACTTCCTCCAAAAAAGCACCTCTTTACTGGCACTGTAATCTTTTTGGTTAAAAAGGTTCCAATAACCATCCGGTTGACCGATATTATCGAGAGCCGGGTAACCAGTTGCAGTTGACATGGTCATAAGCGAGTCGGCAGCAGCTACAGCTTTTTCAAGAAAATGTACTCCTCGATCTCCGTTTTTCACCTGAAACGGGGTGTTTTTCAAGCCATGATATTTTTCCCAAGTACCTTCAAACAATGCAATTCTTGCCTGGAGTGCTAACGCTGTCTCCTTGGTAACTCGTCCAGTCCATGATCCGTTTCCCCGTGCAGGAAGATATTGAATGGCATGATCCAAATCCAACAAGATTGAATCTACCAATTCATTGCGTGGTAAGCGACTTGCAAACAACTCTTCAGAATCCGGATCAATCAGTTTCGATGAATAGGGTAAAGATCCAAAACGTTTTAGTTTATAAAAGTAGAACAAAGATCTGAAGAATAATGCTTCTCCTACATATTGCGAAACTTTTGAAAATTCAACTTCTACATTTTGATAATGTGCCATAAAGTAATTGATATTTCTCAAAATAGCCCAATCAGATGTTTGCCAGCCACCACCGCTTGTGGGTAGTGTATACTCCCCGTTATTCCGTTTGTTGTATTCAATTTCAACCAGCAAATCACTTCCATCTTTTGCATCTAGGGTATAAGGTCCAATTACATCGTAATATGAAGAATTGTAATTTGGTAACAATCCATTCTCGCTGTAAAGGTTGTTTATGTAAATTTCCAAGTCATTGGGAGTTCGCCAAAACAATGCATCATTAATTTTGGATAATGGACCACGATCCAGAAATTCGTCATTACATCCGGTCAGCCCGACTAATGCCCCGGCAATCACTATCATCAGATATTTATATGGTTTCATATTTTCTTGATTAAATAATTTGTAATACGCAATTTAAACTATCAAAATGTTAAGTTCATACCAAAAGCCCATACTCGTTGCAAAGGATATAATTTCCCGTCAGAGGTGGAAAATTCAGGGTCAAGTGTATTGATCATTTTTGTCCATGTTCCTACATTTTCAGCATTCATAAAAAAACGAAGTTTCTCGATGGAGATTTTTTTCAGTAATGAAGCCGGTAGGTTATAACCGATTTGAACGTTTTTGATACGTGCATAAGCGGCATTTTGCAGGTAACGGGTTTGTTCATGTGTGTTTTTCATGTTTTCGTCGCTGAAATACATTCTCGGGAAATATGCATTGGCATTTTCTTCCGGTGTATTGTAATCGCTCCACCTGTTCTGTTGTGGTTCCCACATGGTTGTTTGTGCATACGAACCTTGCCGGGGGACACCCCAGACAAAATTAGCAAAACGATATTCACCCGTGTAATGATTGGCAGGAGAGTCACGTTTTCCAACCCCTTGTACAAACAAGTTGAAATCGAATCCTTTATAATCAGCAGTCAGCGTGATACCAAAAGAATAACGAGGTGTTGAATTCCCGATAATTCTTCTGTCACCCGGGTTTTCAAGGGTGTTATTTCCCCAGGTAATTTTCCCATCTCCATCCAGGTCCGCGTAACGGACATCGCCTGGTTTCAAGGGCTTAGCATTAATCAGTGATTGATCGGGTGCCTGATCTATTTCTTCTTGTGATTGGAATAATCCAACGGTTTCAAATCCCCATATTTCGCCAAACAGCCTGCCTTCGTACCACACGGGGTTATAAACAGTTCCCAGTCCTGATATGGTAATCCCGTTCGGGTTGGGATATTTGGTGATCACGCTTGAATAATCGCTTAATAATAAATTGATGCCATAATTGAAGTCGTTGACTTTATGTCGCCAACTAAGGTTTAATTCAAACCCGACAGTTTCCATAGCCGCGTTATTGATTAACGGTGCCTCAGCACCTAAAAAGGCTGGTAAAGACTCTGCAGGTCCCTGATAATCATTAGCTGAGCGTTTATACCAGTCGAATGTAATATTCAATTGATTTGATAGAAATGCTAAATCAGTACCAAAATTGACTGTATTAGTCGTAACCCAGGTTAAATTCGGATCAACTAAAGCAGAAGGATATTTAACCATGGGAGATTGTCCGTCACCGAAAATCCAGGTGTTGTTTGAAGCAGTAGAAGAGTAAACTCTTAACGCCGGGTAGAAAGGATAATAACCAACGGATCCCTGAGAACCTTGCGATCCATACGATGCCCTGAGTTTAAATGTATTCATCACTGGTAATAGTGGTCCCCAAAATGATTCTTTTGAAGGTACCCATGCTCCCGATATTCCCGGATAAAACTTGAAACGAACATCACTTAGGAAACGGGAAGTACCATCATAACGTCCATTTAATTCTAATAAATATTTCTGTTTATAATTATAATTGATACGTCCAAATGTACCACGAGTAGCAATTTGTTCGTTTAAGTCTGTAGCGGAAATTTTGGTTCCATATGCTGTAGCAAGAGAGAGAATGTTATCAGAATAGAGTTCATTGTTACTTGCTGACATGTACATGTTGTCAAATA
>JAQWCZ010000305.1 GCA_028705705.1 Paludibacter sp. | reverse complement strand
AAACCATTCTTGCATCGGGAAAAGTGGTGTTGCAAGATAATCGCAAAAAAGATGTTTTTGAAATGTCACCCGGAGAAAAGGTGGTGTACAATGCCGAAAACAACAGGTACAGCGTTTCGACGGTTGATGTTAATACACTCACCTCATGGCACCTTGATCAAATTAAGTTTGAGAATGCCACATTGCGTGAAATTGTTAACAAGTTGAGCCTTATTTATGATGTAAACATCAATCTGGAATCCAAGAAACTGGCCGATCGGCGTTACCGGTATGTTATTAACCGGGAAGAATCGTTGAAGGAAGTACTTGACATACTTAGCTTTCTTGCTCCAATCGATTATAGTATAGAAGGGAATGAAGTTTTTATTACTGAAAAACGTATCATGAATTAAGTCAATTTGAGAGAATGCTGCTTAGGCATAGATTCAGGTTAACTGATTAGTCTTATTAAAAAACAAACTATGCAGAAAGTAAATTCACTTTCATTATATAATAAAACAGATAAGTTTACTAAACTTTTTTTAATTAGAAAAACTAAAATGTATGAATGAACATGTAACCCTTGGGATGATGGTACAAACGGCTGTTGTCCAATCTAAATTGTTAAGGACGATAAAATCGTTCTTACTGCTTTTTTTACTGAGTTCGCAAGTGTTTGCGTCTGCATTGGCTTCGCAATCAGTGAATGTAAAGATCACATTAAACAACCCGACTGTGGGAAATGTAGTTGAGGAGCTACATCAACAAACGGGGTATGAATTTTCTTACGATGCTGACATCCTTTCAGAAAAACTGTCCGATGTGTCGGTCAATGTGAAGAATGAACGAATAGAAAATGTTCTGTCACATATTTTCGGTAGATCTGACGTAAGTTTTAAAGTGATTAACAACCGTGTTCTCCTGAAAAATAACAAAAAGGGGAATAATAACATTTCATCGCCTGAAGATAATAAGCAACAACTGGTTACAAGAGTAATCTCGGGAGTTATTAATGATGACAAGGGTGAACCTGTTATCGGCGCAACCATTGTTGAGAAAGGAAATGCTTCCAACGGTACTGTCACTGACATTGATGGAACTTTCGTATTAAATGTTGCTCCTGACGCCATACTTGAGATTTCCTATGTGGGATATGAATCACAAGATATTATTACCGCCGGTAGAAACACATTCAGTATTGTGTTGCATGAAAATACCAAAATATTAAATGAGATAGTGGTCGTGGGATACGGCACACAGAAGAAAGTGAATCTGACGGGTGCGGTACAGATGGTAGATAGTGAGATACTTAACGACCGTCCCCTTGTAAATGCAGCCAAAGGTTTGCAGGGCGCTATTCCTAATTTGAACATAAGCTTTAAGACTGGCGACCCTACTTCTGAAACAAAGTTCAATATCCGTGGAGCTACATCGCTTAATGGCGGATCGGCCCTGGTGCTTGTGGATGGGGTTGAAACAGACCTTAACCTAATTAATCCACAAGACATCGAAAGCGTTTCGGTATTGAAAGATGCCGCATCTGCAGCCGTTTACGGTCCGCGTGGCTCATTCGGTGTGATTTTGGTTACAACCAAACGCGGTAAACTTAATCAAAAATTGCAGATCAATTATAACAACAGTTTTGCTTGGTCATCACCCAGCCGCTTGCCTAAAGGCATGGCTTCAGACAAATGGTTGGAATCCATTAACCAGGCAAACATTAATAACGGTGGGGGAGCCTATTTCTCTGCTGAGCAAATTGAAGCGACTAAAAAGTTCATTGCTGACCCGGTTAACAACCCTTCTGCATTCTTGGATACGACTGGAAAGTTCACTAGCAGAGGACAATGGGGTTATGCCGGTAATACCGATTGGTATAAAGAGTTTTACAATGATGCTGCATTTATGCAGCAGCATAACGCCAGTCTTTCCGGTGGCTCGGAGAAGAGTACCTATTATGGTTCGGTTGGCTATAAAGGACAGGACGGCTTATTCCGTTTTGGACAGGATAAATATAAACGCTTTAATATAGCTTTCAATTTTACCACGCAAGTGAATGATTGGCTACAATTGAACTTCAATACCAAACTGAATAACTCTGATAAAAATGTGCCTACCAATAACTTCGGTATGGGGTCTCCGTATTATGAAGTTTATCGCATGTTTCCGCATATTCCTATTTACTTACCTAACGGAACTGATTTTGCTGCTTTGCAAGGCGATAATTTTAACTACAATATTGCCGGGCGTATGGCTCTTGCCGGGCGTACCACAACTGCTGATAAAGATTTTTGGTACACCGGAGGTTTTAATATTACGCCTATAAAAGGATTGTCAATTAAGGGTGATTATACGCAAAACTATTGGTTCAGTACATATCGCGAGCATAAAAAAACAATCTATCAGGTACAACCCGATGTAAATACTCCACCGGTAGCCGTAAATACACCCAATGGAGTCTGGCAGTACAGAAGCGGTGATGTTTATCGTGCTATGAACTTGTGGGCAGAATATGACTTTAACCTTGCTAAAAGTCATAATTTTAAGTTAATGACCGGATATAACGATGAGCGAAAAGATTACAATAAGTTAGAAATTGAATCACAGGATTTATTTGTAAACGAACTGACCAACGGAGGACTTGCCGATAAGTTTATTAACATTAAAGAGCCGGGAGATTCTTGGGCTGTAAAAGGTATTTTCTATCGTTTAAATTATGATTACATGGGTAAATACCTGCTTGAAGCAAATGGTCGTTACGACGGTTCCTCCAAATATCCCGTAGGTAAACAATGGGGTTTCTTCCCATCGGTTTCGGCAGGTTGGAGAGTGTCGGAAGAAGGTTTCTATGAACCGTTAAGAGCTACATTGGAATACCTGAAATTGAGAGCATCCTATGGTGATTTGGGAAATCAGGTCGTTGACAATAACTTCCAATATCTTGGAACATTAAGCCCCGGAACTTATAACTATGTGATAAACAATGCTATTTTGAAAGGGATCAATCCATCCACATTGGCAAGCACCAATATCACGTGGGAAAGAGTAAATACCATAAACGCGGGACTGGACT
>JAQWCZ010000304.1 GCA_028705705.1 Paludibacter sp. | reverse complement strand
TTGCAAAAGTTTCCAAGATCAACAAGATAATGGGATTCGGATGCAAAGAAATATTAGCATTGATTTGGTGTTTTGCAACTCAGAGGGGAATCGTTTCCTACTTTCTTAAAAATGGTTAATGTGCAAAAGTTGGTGATGAACATTTGTAGTTTCCAACCGAAATCACGACGTTTCCAATAACGTTCATTCTTTGCATCCATTCCTTTTCCCATTCTCTTGCATTGGCAAAACGCTTCAGAATGATGCCCGCCACCTTTTGTGCTCCTTTGTCACTCCAACCATAGGCAATGTTTTTCAATCGCCTGGCCAGCTCCCTCATTACCCGCTCCACCATGGTCGACGCCTTGTGTGAGACCAGCCCCCACTTCAACCATCTTCTGACGTAGCCAAACATGGAGCGCCTGGCGTTGTCGATGTAGGTGGCCGCCGTCGAGTAGCCTTTCTCTTCAAGGTACGAGACAAATTTCAGCATTTCCTGTTCGGTATTTTCCATTCGTTCCTCAATGGCATCCTTGTCTTCCTCTGGCACCTGCTGAAAATCCCCTGTGGGAAGTTCGATGGCCATGGCAACGGCAAGCGCGTCCTGCAGGGGCTTGATTTCCTCCTTTTTTGCCCCATCTGCGTGCATCGCATGGTACAAGTCACGCTTGATATGCCACTGGCACCTTTGCTGTTCATCCACATAATCGGCAAACGAATCAGCCAGGCCCGGCTCACCATCGCAGACAATGATCGAGCCATCCGGTAACGTGATGTTCTTCTCATGCCACTCCCGGTTTATCTCGCTCCAGGAGGCTCCGGTCCAAGTTCCCATTGGGAAAACCTTTCCCTGCCGTGTGATGCCGATGACTGCTTTAATGTCGCCTTGCCTGGCTTTCCCATTCACCCCTTCCCCCTTGAACTTGGTGCCATCAGCCATGATCCCAAGAGGATAGGAGCCAATCACCTTGCTTGACACCTGTATGTCATCGCAGTCGGTTTTCAGTATCCATTCGTTGGCGGTGCGGTAAGGAAGCGAAATCTTGCCGTCGCGTAAAAGCTGGGCGGCACCGCGGCGATAGCTTGTCTCGCTGATGGTTTCGACTACCAGCTTCTCCAGTTCGTTCGTCTTGGTCTGATAGCGCCTGAACAGGATCAGTGTTTGAAGAGGTGCATAAACCGCGCCACATCCGCTGCATTTTACCCGTTTGAAACGCAGGGTCAGCTCGCCGAGGCTCGTGCGAATCCTGCGATTGTACCCGCCATTGAGCACAAGTTTACCGTCTCCGCAGTCGTGGCATCGCGTCTGGCCGGCAAAAATCCTGCTCAGCAATACTTCCTGAATCAGACCAACAATCAGCTCCAGCAGCTCGGCGATGGCCTTGTGCTCAAAAGCATCTGCAACCTTCATGACCAACTCATCAATGGAAAATGCGTCCTCTGAGTTGCAAAACCTTAAAATCATGTCAATTTTTCCCTGCATCTGAATCTCCTTAGTTTGAATGAGCTTGGAATCTTTTTCAAAATAAGGATTCAGATGCACTTTGCCAAATATTGGCTCTTATCACAAGATTTCGCACATTAACTAAAAATAATGGATAATAATAAAATCAAAATTTTGGTTGTAGGTCCATACCCGCCTCCATATTCAGGTCCAGAAAGTTCCATTAAACTTTTACTTGAGTCTCCCTTTAGTACTTTAACTTCAACTCAGCTTTTCAATACGAATATCCGAAAAAGTAATAACGATAAAGGAAAAATTAACATAGTAGCTTTTAAGTCTTTTTTTGTGTTAATATTCAAATTAATTCAACATATTCTTATTTTTAAGCCATCAATTATTTATTATTATGTTACAGCTACAATGCTTGGATGGATTTATAAGGATATATTTGTTATTGGCATTTCATTGCTATTTCGAAAAAAAGTAGTAATACATATGCGAGCTGCGCATTTTAGAAATAATTATAATAAAGCATCAAAAATAAAGCAGTTTATAATTCGGTTTTTTATTTCAAAGTGTTCAGCAGCTTTAGCGCAGTCGCCCCTATTAACAAAACAGTTTGATTCTTTAATTTCCCCTGAGCGCATTATGTCTGTGTATAATATGATCGATGTAAATAAATATCGTCCTTTAAATTTCCATCAAGAAAATACTGAGTTTCGAATTTTTTTCATGGGACATTTACAGCATGCAAAAGGCTATTGTGATTTATTAAAAGCTATACCTAATGTTGTGAAAGAATATAATTCAGTAAAATTTTTATTTGCTGGAACCTTAATAAATAGTACAACTAAGGCTGGCGCAAACATAACACATAATTTATTGACCGGGGAAAAATTACAAATTGAAGATCCCGTAAGCTGTTATCAGCAATATATAGCAGGACTTTTTGATAAAAACTATGAATATTTAGGAATTTTAAATGAAGAACAAAAGTTAAATCAACTGCGTCAATGTGATATATTTGTTTTACCAAGTTATTCCGAAGGTTTTTCAATGTCAGTTCTTGAAGCTCTTAGTGTTGGCAAGCCGGTTATTTGCACACCTGTAGGAGCCTTAGCTGAAGTTATTCAAGATGGCATAAATGGATTGTTAATACCTGTAGGTAATCCGACTATTCTTTCTCAAAAAATAATTCAGTTGCTTGGTGATATACAATTACGCAATAAAATCTGCGAAAATAATATAAAGTATGTTCGGGCTACTTTTTCTCAAGAAATAATTAGTCAACAACTTTTCAATATTATGTCATCAATTAAATAATTTAATTGTACTGTATTTATACAACAATATTTTGTCTAACATTAATTGAAAATTAACATGGAAGATTTTTTTTATAAATCACTAAATTTATATAATAAGTTTCCCTTAGTTGTACGTAATACAATAGGTGTACTTTACCGTCACTTGCCTTTTTCTTTTCGTTATGGTCCATTTTATAAAGAGTACTTAGAACGAATTTCGCAATTTGAGAATGTTGATGTAGAGACTGGAATTCGTTTGCATGATGATCTTGTCGTGAATTCAGTTAATTATGCAATTGATACTGTTCCTTTTTATGCTAAGTATG
>JAQWCZ010000303.1 GCA_028705705.1 Paludibacter sp. | reverse complement strand
TGGTAATTTAAAATCCAGAAAGAAATCGTGTGCCTTCCTGAGATAAACGATGACGGTATCAATTGAAACCTCATCGTGATTGATGTTTTCTTTCTTATAACCATCTGATATAAAGTTCACCACCGCGAGGAAAGTTTTCTCATCCACTAGCTTCTCCTTGCAGACTTCTTTCACCGTTTTGTCGCCAAATCCCAACGAAAAACCAAAACGCGTCATGGTCAACAGCAAAGAAGTATCCTCCTTGATCAGATCATTCATTTTGCTGGAAGATGTAAATTTCTGCTGCATATCGTAGGTTTTTTCGGAACAAAGATAAAAAAAAAGATGGTTTTATTGATACTATTAAATGATAGTTTCAAAAGTTAGTGCCGGAAATACCCACACGACTTTTTCTCAGGTTTCTGTCAACCGCTAATTCTTTTACAAGCAAACTATGAATATCCTCCATTTTTGAAATTGTCAACGGACTTAAATAATCCGGATTTTCAACAATGAAATCAAGCGCATCCTTATGATTCAGCAGCACAATTGCTTCTTTTTTTGTTTTTCCGGTAGCTGTTTCCCTGTCTTTCAACAACCTTTCGGTTTCTACTAGCGAATAGGTATTTCCTTCAATTTGAGAAGATTCCCAACTTAAATCAATTGCAAGTCTTTCAAGTTCTTTCTTGTATTCAGCATCTGATAACTGCGTAATATTTTCAGTGTATTTTAGAACTTCTGTTTTTCTTGTGTCAGGCATAATCTTATCTTTTGGCTCACAAATATATGCAATATGGCTCAAATTTAGTTAAAAGTTGGCTTTATTTTTGGGGAAGATGAGCCAAAAAGGATGGGTGGGTGGTGTATTTGGGCTGTTAAGATAGTGTTCACTTTTGTCAGCCCGAAAAACCGCCTTCTTCAATCAAATGTGGTTCATTAGGCTGATTATAGAAGAAATCTACCGCATGGCTTACCGTATCATAAATTGTAAAATAAGCACAACGGCCAAATCTGGGATCAATAACCGATTCTAATTGATTATCGGTTGATGTTACAGCTACTTTCATTTTTCTTTTTGTATTAATGATGGCACAAAATTACAAATAGTTATAAACCTATGTTCACTATAAAAAATATTTAACATAAAAAAAGAGAGACAGTCACCCGCCTCTCTTCCTCAATCTACCCCACAATCTAAACCCTAAAAAACTAATCTTATCATTTACCCAAAGCAGCTTCCACTTTTTCTTTTGATAATTTCTTTGTACAGAAGAACCAGTCATAGCAGGTTACCCCTTCTTCCTGACCTTCCATTCTGCTTTTAGCCACACCGCACGAACCGGCAGTAGGCACAATCACGTCATCACCCGGACGCCAGTCGGCCGGTAAGGCTACGCCAAAATTATCAGCAGTTTGCAAGCCAATCAACACGCGTTTCAGTTCGTCGAAATTTCTTCCCAACGACAACGGATAGTAAATAATGGTGCGGATAATACCCATCGGGTCAATAAAGAAAACAGCACGCACAGCTTTCGTATTACTTTCACCCGGTTGAATCATACCGTATTTCTTAGCCACTTCCATAGTAATATCTTCGATCAGTGGGAAGTTTACTTCCACGTTTTTCATGCCTTTGTACTCAATCTTTTCCTTGATGGTACGTAACCAGGCAATGTGGCTGTAAAGTCCGTCCACCGACAAACCAACCAACTGACAATTCAAATCCTGAAATTCTTTGTCCATTGAGGCGAAAGTCATAAATTCAGAGGTACAAACTGGTGTAAAATCAGCAGGGTGACTAAACAGGATAGTCCATTTTCCGGCATAGTCATCCGGAAAATTGATGTTACCTTGTGTTGTTACTGCCGTAAAAGGTGGCGCTTTTTCTCCGATGCGGGGCATCACATAATTCTCGTTTGATTCCATAATGTTTTTTTTGATTAATAGTTTATTAATAATGATGTATAATGTTAACTGTTGCAAAGGAAACTCATTTCATCCAATATATCAAACTGATATCCTCAATGTTAATATAGACAAAACAGATAAACACAAATAGTACTCACAGTATTGATAAAACACCCTCTCACTTCAAAATGTTTATCAAACTTCCACATTTTTACAGTATTATGTATAAAAATCCAGTCTAAAATTGTATCTTTGCGCCCGATAAATAGATGTTTAAAAAGAAAAATGTATTTTTTGTATGAACGTAGTTACAAAAACCATCACACTGGGTGATGGAAGAAAAATTACCATCGAAACCGGGAAACTGGCTAAACAGGCCGACGGCTCAGTGATGGTGCGCATGGGTAACACCATGTTGCTGGCAACGGTATGCGCTGCCAAAGATGCAGTTCCCGGAACGGATTTTATGCCGCTTTCAGTGGACTATAAAGAAAAATTCGCGGCATTTGGTCGTTTTCCCGGAGGTTTCCTTCGTCGCGAAGGCCGTGCTTCGGATTATGAAATCCTGGTTTCCCGTTTGGTTGACCGTGCGTTGCGTCCGTTATTCCCTGATGATTTTCATGCAGAGACTTTCGTGAATGTGATGCTGGTTTCTGCTGATGGTGTTGATATGCCGGATGCACTGGCCGGACTGGCTGCTTCGGCTGCCTTGGCTGTATCGGATGTACCTTTCAACGGACCGATTTCGGAAGTACGCGTTGCCAGAATAAACGGTGAATTTGTGGTAAACCCAACATTTGCTCAGTTAGAAGAAGCTGATATGGATGTGATTGTAGCCGCTACACTGGATAACATCATGATGGTGGAAGGTGAGATGAAAGAGGTCAGCGAAGAAGATTTGCTTGCCGCCATGAAAGTGGCGCATGAGGCAATCAAGGTACATTGTCAGATTCAGCTTGATCTGATGGAAGCTGTTGGCAAAACCAAAAAACGTGAATACTGTCACGAAGAAAATGATGAAGACCTGAAAAAAGACATCTGGGACAAAACATACGCGAAAGCCTATGCATTGGCCACAGCATGTAATACAGAAAAACATTCACGGGTGGAGAACTTTGAAGCTGTTAAGGCTGAATATGTAGCTTCACTCGAACCCGAAGTGGCCGAGGCCAAAAAA
>JAQWCZ010000302.1 GCA_028705705.1 Paludibacter sp. | reverse complement strand
ACCTTGTGGTGGTTGCTGAAACAGCTTTATAACAAGGGTTTGCTTTATAAGGGCTATACTATTCAACCTTATTCGCCTGCTGCGGGTACAGGATTGAGTACACACGAGCTGAATCAGCCGGGTTGTTATCGCGATGTGAAGGATACAACTTGTGTGGCACAGTTTCGGGTGATTAATAAGGCTGCATTGCCATTTAATGCTACAACTGAAAATGATTGTTATTTCTTAGCCTGGACAACTACTCCCTGGACTTTGCCTTCGAATACGGCTTTGTGTGTGGGACAGAATATCAACTATGTGTTGGTTAATACCTTTAATCCTTATACGCACGAACCGGTATCGCTAATTTTAGCAAAAGATCTGGTGGCGGCACATTTCAATCCGAAAAATGCGGAACTGAAGCTGGCCGATTATGTACCCGGTGATAAAAACATCCCTTTTGAAATCGTTGGTGAATGTAAAGGAGCAGACTTGGTGGGTGTTCAATATGAACAGCTTATTCCTTGGGTGAATCCCGGTGAAGGTGCGTTCAGGGTGATTACCGGGGATTTTGTAACAACTGAAGATGGTACGGGTATCGTACACATTGCACCGACCTTCGGCGCCGACGACGACCGCGTAGCAAAACAACATGGTGTTCCTGCTTTGTTATTGATAGATAAGGATGGAACCCGTCAGCCGATGGTTGACAGGACTGGTAAATTCTTCAAAATTGATGATCTGGATGCACAGTTTGTCGCCGAAAAGGTGAATGTTGAACTTTATAAGGAATTCGCAGGCAGCTTTGTGAAAAATGCGTATGATGAAGCATTGAAAGACAGTGAAGGTTCGCTGGATATTGATCTTTGCGTGATGTTGAAACAACAGGGGCTGGCATTCAAAATCGAGAAACATGTGCACAATTACCCGCATTGCTGGCGTACGGATAAACCGGTACTGTATTATCCACTTGATAGCTGGTTTATCAAAACAACGGCTTGTCGCGATGAGATGATTGCGCTCAACAATACCATCAACTGGAAACCGCAATCGACAGGTACGGGTCGCTTTGGTAAGTGGCTCGAAAACCTGCAAGACTGGAACTTGAGTCGCAGTCGCTACTGGGGTACGCCGCTACCCATCTGGAGAACGGAAGATGGAACAGAAGAAATTTGTATCGGTTCGACAGCAGAATTGATGCTGGAAATTGAAAAATCAATCAAAGCAGGTTTCATGATTGAAAATCCGTATAAAAACTTCAAACCAGGTATTTATACGGCTGAAAATTATGCGGTAAAAAATATTGATTTACATAGACCGTTCGTAGATAAGATCGTGTTGGTATCGTCTACCGGTAAACCGATGAAGAGAGAACTCGACCTGATTGATGTGTGGTTTGATTCGGGTGCGATGCCATTCGCACAGTTTCATTATCCGTTCGAAAACAAAGATAAGATTGAAGCCGGGGGCTTCCCTGCTGATTTTATTTCGGAAGGCGTTGACCAAACAAGAGGATGGTTTTTTACCCTGCATGCCATCAGCACGATGGTGCGTGGTTCGGTAGCTTTTAAAAGTGTTATTTCCAACGGACTGGTGCTCGATAAAAACGGCAATAAGATGTCTAAACGTTTGGGCAACGCGGTTGACCCGTTCACGACGATCGAAAAATACGGCTCCGATCCACTACGTTGGTACATGATGACCAATGCATCACCGTGGGATAACCTGAAATTCGACATCGAAGGGATTGAAGAGGTAAGGAGAAAATTCTTTGGTACGTTATATAATACCTATTCTTTCCTCGCGCTGTATGCTAATGTGGATAAGTTTACATATACTGAAGCGGAAATTCCTTTAACACAACGTCCTGAAATCGACAGATGGATTATTTCCCTGCTGAATACACTGATTAAGGATGTTACGGAATATTATGAAAACTACGAACCAACAAAGGCTGGTCGTGCTATTTCCGATTTCGTAGGTGAAAACCTGAGTAACTGGTATGTACGTCTCAACCGGAAACGTTACTGGGGCGGGGAATACAACCAAGATAAACTTTCAGCTTATCAAACCCTTTATACTTGCCTGGATACAGTCGCGAAACTTATGGCCCCTATTGCACCGTTCTATGCTGATCAATTATTCTTGGATCTGAATAAAGTCACTGGTAAGGATAAATCAGAGTCGGTACACCTGACACTCTTTCCTGAATATCAGGAAACGGCAATCGATAAACACCTGGAAAACTGCATGCAACAAGCACAGCAGATTTCTTCGATGATACTGGCTTTGCGCCGAAAAGCAGAGAAAAAAGTGCGTCAGCCGCTATCAAAAGCAGTAATACCGGCGCCCGACGAACAAACATACGAACAGATACGTTATATTGCTGAGCTGATTAAAGCGGAAGTGAACATCAAAGAACTGGAAGTCATACCGCCTGATGCTGATATGGTTAACCTGGTAAAAAAAGTAAAACCGAATTTCAAAACACTGGGTAAGAAGTACGGTAAACTGATGAAAGATATTGCTGTTGCGATGCAATCGTTCAACAAATCACAAATCAGTGAAATTGAACGTAATGGTTACTATCTGTTGAAGATAGGAGAAGAAGAAGTCGAAATGCTGGCAGAAGATGTTGAAATCATAACAGAAGATATGCCGGGTTGGTTGGTGGCCAATGATGGTCGGTTGACAGTTGCACTCGACATCACGGTTACAGATGATTTGTTACAAGAAGGTATTGCCCGTGAATTGGTAAATCGCATTCAAAATCTGCGTAAATCGGCCGGGCTGGAGATTACAGACAAAATCAGCATTGAAATAGAGCAATTGGATGAAATCAATGCAGCAGTAAAAGCTTATGGTCAGTATATCGCTTCACAAACGCTGGCCAATTCAATTGAGTTGTGTGACACTGTTGCTTCTCCGCTTGAACTTGATTTTGAAGATTATATTGTAAAAATAAAAATAGAAAAGGTCTGAATATAATGAGTATTCACCACCTTTATTCCAGAAAGGATTAAAATGGGATTTCTTTTTTCATTGATTTTTTTCGTATTTATCATCGCTATTGTTGTCTTACTTTTTGTGATGGGTTTTCTGCGTTCTATTTTT
>JAQWCZ010000301.1 GCA_028705705.1 Paludibacter sp. | reverse complement strand
TTGCAGGCAAGTTTAGTAAAACTATCGGATAAAGCACTAAAAGCCAATGTCAAACTGACTTTCATCGACCCGACAACCGATCAACCTGTACTGCTGAACGATACGAATATGGTTGCGGTAGATGTCCCGGCTGATGAGAAACCGCTTACTTTATCCTGGGATGTGAGTGGTTTTGATCCGTACGAATGGCTGATTTGCAAGGTGGTGGCTGATGCAGGTAATTTTTCAGATGGCGAACAACGGTATCTGGCTATATTGCCCGATAAAGAGCTCGTCACCGAAAGCTACCCGGTTTTCATCGGCAACGAATCTACCAAAGAATTGAAATTTGACGCCATACAAGAATTGGTTGACAAGGTAGATACCCGCCAACTCACACTTGAATTCAGTGCCAATCCGGTGTGGTATGCCATCCAGGCTTTGCCGGCATTAACAGAACCAACAAACGAAAATGCCATCGATTATTTCATCGCCTGGTACGTAAACACATTGGCTGGTAAAATTGTCGCAGATAATCCACGTATCAAAACAATATTTGAACAAATTAAACAAACAGAACCCGGCAGTATTCAATCAGCGCTGAATAAGAATCAAGAATTGAAAAATATCCTGCTTGAAGAAACACCGTGGCTGACAGAAGCAAAAAACGAAACAGAGCAACAACAGCGCATCGCCCTGCTTTTCGATTTGAATCAGCAACAGCAACTCAAGACACGCTATCTGGATAAACTTTCAAAACTGCAATTACCCAACGGTGCTTTTTCTTGGTTCGATGGCATGGGTGAAAGTCGCTGGGTGACCCAATTTATTGCCGAAGGGTTGCTAAAGGCACGCAAATTTTCTGACATCAATATTATTAACAGGATGCTGGAACCCGCCATGAATTACCTCGAAGGTGAGCTTACCAAAGACTATCTGCAACTGAAAAAGCAGGTAAAAGATTACGACAAAAAGATGAACATCAATTCTATCCAGTTGCATGTACTTGCTATGCTTACACAAATAAAAACAACAGATTCAGCAACTTTAGTGAATGAATCCATGGCGTTTTACATCAGGCAAACTGAACAATACTACAATAAATTTGGTTTGTATGATAAAGCATTGGCTGCTGTAGTCCTGCATCACACCAACAAACCAACTGCTGTAAACGCCATCATCAAATCGCTGAAAGAAAATGCATTGTATTCACCGGAAAAAGGCATGTACTGGGCAAAAAACACGTCCGGTTATCGTTGGAATGAACGTCCCGTATCAGTACAGGTACAACTGATGGAGGCATTCAACTTAGTCTCTGGTAATGAAACCGAACTGGCACTGATGAAAACCTGGCTGCTCCGTCAGAAACAAACCCAACAATGGGAATCGCCGGTTGCATCAATCAACGCAATTTATGCACTCACCGGCATCGGCAATAATCTGCCGGACAATAAACAGCAATTCAGTATAAGTGCAGGCAACAAGACTTTCGATACCAATCAGGGCATTCCCGGTACCGGCTACATTAAACAAACACTAACGAAGGAAGACATCAGAGGAGGCATTACGATTAGCCGGGTTAATCATCAGGAAGCAGCTTCTCCGGCCTGGGGTGCCTTGTACTGGCAATATTATCAGGACATGGATAAAGTAAGATCATCGGGTAGCGCTTTACAAATAGAAAAGCAATTGTTTGTCGAACGTGTCGTGGATAATCGCAAGACACTTTTCGCCATCAACAGTCAAAACGTAAATGCAACTATGCAAAGCATCCAAAAGGGAGACAAGCTCATCACAAGAATGGTTGTTACAACCGACCGGAATCTCGAGTTTGTTGCCCTGAAAGACAATCGGGCAGCCAACCTCGAACCTGTTAACCAACTCTCCGGATGCAGTTGGAAAGAAGGTGTTGTTTACTACCGAACCGTAAAGGATGCTTCCACACAATATTTCTTTAGCAATTTACCAAAAGGCACCTATGTGTTTGAAGATGAATACTTCGTGAATGCTGCCGGTAACTTTTCCGGCGGAACGGCATCAATTCAATGTTTGTATGCGCCGGAATTTAACGGGGTAAGTAAGGGGGAAAGGGTTTTTAGTGAATAGTGGTTAGTTGACAGGGCATTTTGAAAAATGACAAATCAAATGAATGAAATTACAGATTTGTGGAAAGAATATAATACTTCTTCCAAACGACTGAAAGAGAAACTAGGTCGGACATCAAATTTCGTTGGAGAATACGCAGAATATTTGGTAAACAAATATTTAAAAGGAGAGCTTTTAACTGCTTCTCATGCTAGTGCAGACATAAAAGCGCCTAATGGAGACTTACACCAAGTTAAAAGCCGGAAAATTATTAATGGACTGACAACTCAACTTGGAATTATTCGTTCCTGGAATTTCGATTTTCTAACGATAATTCTGTTCGATGATAATGGCTCTGTAATAAAAGGGCTCATTTATCCAAAATCAATTGCGAAGAAATATGCTGTAGAAAATGAACATCAAAATGGCTGGGTAATATCTACTACAAATGAATTTCTAAACGACGGGAATAAACTGGATATTACTCAAAAAATAAGACAATTAAATAATGATTCTCAAGTACTGCCCAAAATTGAGACTGATAAAAATCTTAATTTCAGGACAGAAACTTTCAAAGAAGAAAATAGAAATATAAACACTTCATTTCAAGAAAAATCAGAATTAAAAATTGGAAAATACGTTCAAAAAACATTCAGCGAGATTATTAATAAAATTGACAGAAATGAACTAGATAATCTACAAAGACAAGATTATTCTAAAACCGTTTTCGACTTGCAATTTCCCTTCTTAAGAAAAGTGCAAAAAAGTGACAAAGAAAAGCCTTTAAGATATTGGAAAAGCCCAGTTAGAATAATGGGAGAATTATATTTCATGTGCTCTGAGTGGTATGAAAAAGAGCCAAATAATGATAGACCTTTCTATGAAAAGTGGTTAAATAAAATGAGGAAAAAATAAAAAACGTACTGTAACACGCGATATAAAAAATTGCCAGGATATTAGGTTATTCAAGGTTTGTAACCCGCTTCAACTTTTGTGTAACTTGATAGGAAATCGCCCGTAATCCCCAACTTTGCATATTGCCACC
>JAQWCZ010000300.1 GCA_028705705.1 Paludibacter sp. | reverse complement strand
TAACCTTTTCAACAAAATTATAGTATATACAGGCATTATTCCCATTTGCCGGCAGTAAAAGCCAGAACCATCAAAAAGCTTAATCTTAAATTATAATACGGTTATGTTTAATTCAGTCAGGTGAGTAATAATTAAATCCTGAAGAGGTGAAAATTATGCATTATATCTTATCTCACTTATTTGTATAAGGGGCCTGCCTGAAGTAAAGTTTTTAATATCAGAAACGACATCATTGACTAACAATGGTAAAGTATTGTTTAGCATTTCCATCCCTGAAAAATAAATTTCAACAATAGCGATATATGGTGCCATAGAACCCGGAGCACCTCCCGATATTCCTTTTTCAATTGTAAAATGTTTTATTGAATTCTCCAATGCTTTATTCATTAAAGAAACATGCTTATCTAAAAAATAATCCATATCAAATATTTCATCCTCACCTCCCTGAAATAATATACTTGCCTTTATATATCCCTTTTTCATATTCTAATTGATTTTAAAAATCCTAACCTCAAAAATCCGGAATTAATCAACAGTAAAAAGCAACAACTTCGTTTATTAGTCTGATGCTGATATTAGAAACCTGAGGCCATTTTGATTTGTTCAGTTTAAGAATTTATTCTTTTAATAATATAGAATTACTGCTGATGCGTTAAAAATAATCACTAAATAAATTTAATGGATAATCCGATTCAAACCCTGCCAGCGATTCCGGTCAAAGGCTGCCACTGATTCCGGCATATGCTGCCACTTTTAAAAGGGGTGTTTTTAGAGGAGCTGGGGCGGCAGCGCGTTCAGATTCCGAAGTAAACACTGCCAAAAATTAAATAAAGGTTTTATTCCGGAACAAACCCTGCCAGTTTTAACTCATTTTTCGATTTCTGTAAGTACTTCCCTGGTTAAAAATACCAGAGAAACTATGGCTGCATTACAAATCGACATTATGAAGGTAAAACAATTACTGTTGTTAAAAAGCAAAAACAAATCTAACCGGAAGATTGCCTTAGAAATAGGCATTGACCGCAATACGGTTAACGAGTATGTTAGAAAGCTCGAAGCCAGTGGCAGAAGTTATGAGGAACTTCTGGAACTGGGCGAGAAAGAGCTTCAGAACCTGTTCCCATCAAAAGAAGCTTTGGACAAAGATCGTTATGCAACGTTGCATGCCCTGTTTCCTGGTTATGTAAATGAACTAACACTGCCTGGGTGCACACGACAGCATCTGTGGCGCAAGTATCAAAGGGAACACCTTGACCATTACAGCTACTCCCAGTTCTGCCAACTGTTTAGCGATTGGCTTGACAGTAAGAAGGTCACCGGCAAGCTTGAACATATTGCAGGAGAAAAGCTTTTCATCGATTACGCAGGCAAGAAACTGCAGCTTGCTGACAAGGAAACCGGGGAACTGCACGATGTTGAAGTTTTTGTTGCTATCCTCCCATCGAGCTTGTACACTTATGTTGAAGCAAGTCTTGATCAATCAAGAGAATCACTTGTAAAATCAGTAGGGAACTGCCTGAAGTTCTTTGGAGGGGTTCCACAAGCTATTGTTCCGGATAATCTAAAATCAGCTGTTACAAAGGCATCCAAATATGAGCCTGTAGTAAATAAAACCTTCAGGGATATGGGAGATTATTACGGATGTGTAATTAATCCCACAAGAACTTATTCTCCACAGGATAAAGCATTGGTTGAAGGTGCAGTAAAATTGGTATACCAACGTATTTATTATGAGCTGTCAAAAATGACATTTTTCAGTCTAGGTGAGCTAAACCAGCACATCAGAAAACTGCTTGAAGATTACAACAGCTATAAGCTTCAGACAGCAGGTATAAGCAGGTTTAAACAGTACGTAGAATTTGAACAGCAGCATTTATCTCCATTACCTGCAGAGCCTTATAAAATCAAACATTACAATCGTGCTAAAGTGCAAAAGATGGGATATGTTTACTTAAACGAAGGTAAAAGTTACTATAGCGTTC
This sequence comes from Paludibacter sp., assembly GCA_028705705.1. Lineage (GTDB taxonomy): Bacteria > Bacteroidota > Bacteroidia > Bacteroidales > Paludibacteraceae > Paludibacter. Next base: position 1,133 of record JAQWCZ010000300.1, on the reverse strand, counting down.
CTTATCGTTATATCGGCAAACAGGTAGAGGTTCAGCATACCATTGATTCCGTTGAAATATACTTCAATAAAGATCGAATAGCCACTCATGTAAAGAGCCAGCGCAGGGGCAGTTACATAACGGTGAAGGACCATCTTTCAAGTACACATCGTTACTACCAGTCGTGGAGCCGGGAGTTTTTTGTAAAAATGGCTTCTGCAATTGGAATGAATGCTGCCGTTTATGTTGGCAAATTAATCGATCAACAACCTTATCCTGAGGTTGGTTATAAGCGTTGCCAGGGTATTATCGCGTTAAGGCATAAGTACACCAGGGAACGTGTTGAGGCTGCATGCAAAAAAGCACTGGATTATGATATCTGCTCCTATAAAACCATTGAAACCATTTTGAAAAACAATACAGATATGGAACTACAGCAGGATGATGTAATCCATAAAATTAAACCACATAGCAATTTAAGAAAAGCAGGTAACTATAAATAAAAAATGAAATTATGAACAATCACAGTACTATTGAAAAAATGAAACAAATGAGGATGACCGGAATGGCAGAAGCCTACTACAACAACCTCCAGTCATCAAACTATCAGGATTACACCATTGACCAATACATTGCCATGTTGATTGACCAGGAGTGGGAATACCGGCAGGAACGGAAGTTTAATGGGCTGATAAAAAAAGCAAAATTTAAGCTTCAGCCTTCGGTAAGGGATGTAGATTATAGCCATCCACGGAATCTTGACAGGAACTTGTTTGAACGGCTGGTATCCCTGGATTTTATCAAGAAAAATGAAAACATAATTATAACCGGACCTACCGGTTGTGGAAAAAGTTACCTGGCTCAGGCTTTGGGCGTACATGCATGCCAGATGTTATATAAAACACTCTATTTTAATACTGCTAGGCTTATGGATGAAGTTAAACTGACAAAACTCCAGGGAAACTATTTGTCTCTGCTTAAAAAACTGCAAAATGCCCAACTGTTGATACTGGATGATTTTGGATTAACAGCTATCGACCAAATACAACGGCAGGCATTACTGGATATCGTGGAACATAAATACGATGCTGCATCAATTATTTTAACATCACAAATCCCGGTAAAAGACTGGCATGGATTAATTGGTGAGGATA